>NZ_JBICLK010000031.1:0-32985 GCF_043105275.1 Pseudomonas sp. TYF_14 | reverse complement strand
AAGAGGCCGGGTCAGGAAATAGAAACGCCCCGGCGAGCCGGGGCGTTCTGGGGATCACACGGCGTTCAGTGATTTCAGCTTAGCGAATACCCGACTGACGCAGCGCTGCGGGCTGGAAATCGGCCTTGCTGGCACTGAAGCCGAAGTCGTAGGCACGTTTCTCTTCGTTCTTCATCCCAAGGGCCAGGTAACGACCGGACTGCAGGTCGTAGATCGCTTCCAGGGTGTACCAAGGCACTTCCACGTTGTAATAAGGCTGAGCATGGGCCTCGGACACGCGCCACAGTTGGCCACGGCCGTCGTACTGGTCGATCACTGCGGCCTGCCAGGTGTCCTCATCGATGTAGAAGTCCCGCTTGGCGTAGATGTGCCGCTGGCCTGGCTTGAGGGTTGCAACTACGTGCCAGACGCGGCGCAGCTCGTAACGGGCCAGGTCCTGGTTGATGTGCCCGGCCTTGATGATGTCGGCGTACTTCAGCTTGGGGTCATCCAGCTTGAAGGCGTTGGAGGCGATGTACAGTTCCTTCTTGCCTTCCAGCTTCCAGTCATAACGGTCCGGTGCACCGTTGAACATGTCCAGGTTGTCCGACGTACGCAGGCCGTCGGCGGCGGTACCTGGGCCGTCATACGACACTTGCGGTGCCTGGCGCACACGGCGTTGACCGGCGTTGTAGATCCACGCCTTGCGCGGCTCCTTCACCTGGTCGAGGGTTTCGTGCACCAGCAGCACAGTCCCGGCCAGGCGCGCAGGCGCAGTAACTTCCTGCTTGAAGTAGAACAGGATGTTGCCTGGGTTGTTCGGGTCGTAGTCCTTCATCTTGTCGCGGAAGACGAACTGGTCGGAGAAGTATACGGGGTTGAACGAGCCATTCTGCTGCGGCGTGGCCTGGGTCACCAGGCGGCTGACACTGCCGCCGCGGTAGCGGGTGATGTGGTTCCAGATCACCTCAAGGCCGCTTTTCGGGATCGGGAACGGCACCGCCGTGCGGAAGTTGCTCAGGCCGTTGCCGCCTTCCACCAGGGTAGTTTTGGTGGCGTTTTCCTTGATGGCAGCGAACACATCGGCCGGGACGGTTGCGCCGCGATGGGTCTTGAACACCGGGATCTTGTAGGTGTTCGGGTAGCGTTTGAACATGGCCAGCTGGCCCGGCGAGAGCTTGTCCTTGTACTGGTCGGCATTCTGCGCCGTGATGGTGAACAGCGGTTTTTCACTGCCGTACGGGTCGGACAGGAAGCCCTTGCCGTCGACGCTGCCTGCGGTCTTCGACAGCGGCTCCCACGGGCCGATGGAGCCGTCGGCGTTGCCGGCCTTCTCGGCACCCATCGGGGTCAGGGTGCTGCCCAGCTTGGCCGCCTCGTCGGCGGATACCGCAGCCATGACGCTGGTCGCCAGCAGGGACAGGCCCAGCACACCGGCTTGCAGCAGACTTCTGGTCTTGTTCATGTCGTGTCGTCCTGGATCTGTATGCTTAGAAGTTCACGCCGAAGCTGAGGGCGACGAAGTCGCGGTCATCCACGGTGCTGTACTTGCCGTCGAAGAAGTTGGTGTACGACAGGCTCGCCGTATAGGTGTTCTGATACTCGGCGTCCAGGCCCAGGCTGACAGCCTTGCGGCCTTCCTCGAAGTTGGCGCCAGGGCCAGGCGAATAACCGGACACGTCATGCGACCAGGCCACGCTCGGCTTCAGGTTGATACCCGCGAATACGTCGTTGTAGTCCCAGATGACACGGCCGCGGTAACCCCAGGAAGTGCTGGTGGTGTAGCCGTCGTTCTCGCATTTGCGGTTCAGGTTGGCGGTGGACGCCCCCGCACCGGCGCCGGCGATGGTGCTGCCATTGAGCGCCTGGCAGGTATCGGCGCCACCGGTGGATGGCAACGGACCTGGGCCGAACACCGGGTCGCGACCGTAGCGGGTATCGTGGGCATTCTCCAGGCCGCCGACATGGGTAACACCCACTTCACCGACTACAGTCATCCGGCTGGCACCCATCACCTGGTCGAAGAAATGGGTCAGTGTGGTCTGGAACTGGGTGATCTCCTTACGGCGATACCCATGCAGGTCTTGCCCCGGCGTACCGGTCAGCAGCGATGCGTTGCTCAACGCGCCGCCAATGGGACGGACACCGGCGAACAGGATATCCGTGGTATTGAGCTGCACTGGCGCGTTGGGGCGGTAGCTGACTTCGCCGCTCCAGGCGGTGCCAGTGGGTAACGTGGTGGAGAAACTCAAGCCATAAAGGCGGATGTCCTCGGGGTATTCCACAAAGTACTCGGAATTACCCGCCACGATCAGAGGCGCCAATGCGCGCAGCTGCGCAGGCAGGGCGCTCAGCCCGGCGAACACGGACGGCGGGGCCCCTGTGGCACTGAAGATGGGTGCACGGCTATGGTAATTCATGAAGTAGGCGCCGAACTCCGTGTCCAACGGCTCGAACATATAGCGCATGGCCACACCGAACTGGCCGCTGTCACGCGCATCGCGGTCGGCACCACGGCGCACCATCACACCCTCTTCGTTGATGTTCACGCCCCGCGTGGCGAGGAACTGCTGGGCAGCGCCCGGCACCGTGCGGCTGCTATTGAGCACGCGCAAGTTGTCGGTACAGCCGTCGGCGATGATGTCCGGCTGAGAAAAGAAGGTGCCGCAGTTATCGACGACCGTCTGGTCCCATTCGAGCTGGTAGAAGGCCTCGGCCGACAGGTTGTCGGTCAGGCTCTGCGAGATGTAGAACATGTTGACCGGAATCAGGCCTTCCTTGATCTCGGCTCCGGGACGGCGGAACGCCGACACGTCGATGGGGTTGATCGAGTTGATGCCGCCGCCGATGAAGGTACTTTCGCCCCAGCTCACTACCTGCTTGCCAAAACGCACCGAGCCAGGCTGATCGCCGATGGAGTAGTTGTGGTAGACAAAGGCGTCGAGCAGCTCGGCCCCGGACGACTTGGCGCCTTCCTTGCGGTTGGAGTCGCTGATGTCCTTGAACTCGCGGTTTTCGTCCTTCAGTTCGAAGTCGTACCAGTACTTGCCGCGCACGAACACACCGGTGTCGCCGTACTTGAGCTCCAGGTCATGAATACCCTTGAAGATCTTGGAGAAGGTTTCGCCCTTCTTGAAGTTCAGGTGGCCATCGTCGGATGTCTGTGACAGGCCCTTGCCGCCGTTGTTCACCCCTATCAGGTTCTTGTTGGGGTTGGCCGTCGACCAGCTAGCGCCGATGGAGAGCGACGAGTCGAACTGGCCTTCGATTTCACCAATGTTGAAACTGACAGCGAAAGCAGGACTTGCGAGCGTGGAAGCAAGGCTGACGGCCAAGGGCAGCTTGGCCCGGCGCCAGAACAGGTTTGCAGATTTCATCGACGCTACTCCATGTACTTTTTTGTTATGGCAGTGAGTCCTTTCAAGAACGGCCCGAGCGACCGGATTGCAGGCTTGCACCTGCGGCGACACAGCTTGCGCATGTCGCCCTCCCCCATTCCTGAAAATCCCCTGGCCCCGACTATAGCCAGCAGGCACAGGCGCTTGATCCCTCTAAAGTGTGATTTGCGCTCCATGCCACCAACTCGCTGCAGTTTTGCTTCGGTTGCGGGCTGGTAGTGCTCAAGGATGGCGCATTTCTGTCGTTTGGCAAGGCGGCGGGCTCTCTAGCATGCGGGTCACGCTCTGACGTGCGCGCCCCGCACAATGGTTACAACGTGGAAAGGAACGCGCTGTTGCTGGCCTGCCACTGGACGATGTCCTGGCGAATGCGTTTCTTGTCGAGCTTGCCGACACTGGTCTTGGGAATTTCAGTAACAAGGGCGATCTGGCTTGGAATCGCCCACTTGTTGATATGACCTTGCTCGACGAATGGCTTGAGGTGTTCCTTCAGCGCCTTGGCGTCGATATCGTGGCCGTCACGTGCCACCAGCAGGGCAAACGGGCGCTCACCCCACTGCGGGTCGGCCACCCCCACCACCGCCACTTCGCGCACGGCCGGGTGGCGACTGATCAGGTCTTCCAGGTCGAGCGAGGAAACCCACTCGCCACCGGTCTTGATCACATCCTTGATGCGGTCGCGGATGTCGATGTAGCCCATGCCGTCGAGGGTGGCGACGTCACCGGTGTGCAGCCAGCCGCCCTGCCACAGCTCCTCGCTCTTCTCCGGCTCCTTGAAGTAGCCCATGGTCAGCCACGGCGCACGCAGTACCAGCTCGCCCTGGGTTTCACCATCGGCGGGCAGGAAGTTGCCTTCGCCGTCGACGATGGCCGCTTCGACCAACGGCACCGGCACACCGGCCTTGATACGGTAAGTGACGCGCTCATCCTCGCTGCCGGCCTGCAGTTCATCGTTCAGGTGTGCCGCGGAGATCAGCGGGCAGGTTTCCGACATGCCATACGCGGCGGTCAGCTGGATGCCGCGCGCCAGGGCGGCCTGGTACAGCGAACGGTTGAGCGAGCTGCCGCCGATGATGATCTTCCAGCCGCCGAAGTCCTGCCCCTGGGCGTTCGGGCAGTTGAGCAGCATCTGCAGGATGGTCGGCACGCAGTGGGAGAAAGTGACCTTCTCTTCACGCCAAAGCTTGACCAGCATGTCCGGCTCGTAGCGCCCTGGGTACACCTGCTTCATGCCGAGCATGGTGGCAGCGTAGGGGATGCCCCAGGCATGCACGTGGAACATCGGGGTGATGGGCATGTACACATCGTTGCTGCCCAGCAGGCGCACGCTGTCGATACTGCCGGTGACCGAGGCCTCGGCCAGGGTGTGCAGCACCAGCTGGCGGTGACTGAAATACACGCCCTTGGGGTTACCGGTGGTGCCAGTGGTGTAGAAGGTAGTGGCCACCGAATTCTCGTCGAAATCCGGGAAGTCGTAGCGCGGGCTGGCAGCAGCCAGCAGCTGCTCATACTCGCCGACCAGACCGGGCAGTTCGGCAGTCTTGTCCGGGCCATCGGTCAGTAGCAGGGTCTTGTCGACAGTGGTCAGCTGCCCGGCGATGGCCTGGTACAGGCCGACGAAGTCGCTGTTGACCAGCACCACGCGGTCTTCGGCATGGTTCATGGTGTAGAGGATCTGCTCGGGCGACAGGCGCACGTTGATGGTGTGCACCACAGCGCCGATCATCGGGATGGCGAACATGCATTCCAGGTAGCGATGGCTGTCCCAGTCCATCACCGCCACGGTGTCACCGGCCTTGACCCCGGCCTCGGTCAGCACGTTGGCCAGGCGGGCAATGCGCTCGTTGAGCTGTGGATACGTCAGCCGCATCTGGTCGCGGTAGACGATTTCCCGGGTCTTTTCATAGCGGCTGCCGGACATCAGCAGGCGCTTGATCAGCAGTGGATAGGCATAGGCGCCCTCGGCGGGCTTGATGATGCGTGTCTGCAACATGGGGATCCCTTTTCTGAAAAGCGGGCCGGACAAGTCTGGGTTTACTGTAGTTCGCCAATGTGACGGCCAAATCAGCCGAAGGAATGATTTGCGCGGCAGAGGTATGAGTGGCGGGCGTTGACGGGCAGCAAGGTTGAGCTAGACACTGCGGCGGCGGCTTCAGGTTTGCGCCGAAGCCGAGGGCCTCTTCGCCGGCAAGCCCGCTCCTGCAAGGGTTGTGGTGACCTTGTGGGCGCGGGCATGCCCGCAAATGGCCACAACGCCCTTATCCCTCCCTGCCACTGGAGATCTTCATGCCCAGCCCGCGTCGCGCCGTGTTTCTCGATCACCAATCCCTGGACCTTGGCGACCTCGACCTTTTGCCCCTGAAGCAGCAGTTCGACCAGTTCGAACTGTTCGCCGCCACCCGCCCGGAACAGGTCGCGGAACGCTTGCAGGGCGCCGTGGCAGTGGTCAGCAACAAGGTCATGCTCGACGCCGCAACCCTGGCCGCCAACCCGCAACTGAAGCTGATCCTGGTGGCCGCCACCGGCACCAACAATGTCGACCTGGCCGCCGCCCGTGCCCAGGGCATCACCGTGTGCAACTGCCAGGGCTACGGCACGCCGTCTGTAGCCCAGCATACCCTGGCCCTGCTGTTGGCCCTGGCCACTCGGCTGTGCGACTACAACCAGGCGGTGGCCGATGGCCAGTGGGCCAAGGCCAGCCAGTTCTGCCTGCTGGACTTTCCTATCGTCGAGCTGGAGGGCAAAACCCTCGGCCTGCTCGGCCACGGCGAACTGGGCGGCGCAGTGGCGAGGCTGGCCGAAGCCTTCGGTATGCGTGTACTGAGCGGGCAGATCCCAGGCCGCCCGGAGCGCGCCGATCGGCTGCCGCTGGACGAGTTGCTGCCGCAAGTTGATGCACTGACCCTGCACTGCCCGCTGAACGAGCACACCCGGCATATGCTCGGTGCCCGCGAACTGGCCCTGCTCAAGCCCAACGCGCTGGTGGTCAACACCGCCCGTGGCGGCCTGATCGACGAACAGGCGTTGGCCGATGCCCTGCGCGGTGGTCACCTGGGCGGCGCGGCCACCGACGTGCTGAGCGTGGAGCCGCCGGTCAACGGCAACCCGCTGCTGGAGCCCGGCATCCCGCGCCTGATCATCACCCCGCACAGCGCCTGGGGTGCCGTGGAGTCGCGCCAGCGCATCGTCGGCCAGCTCAGCGAGAACGCCCAGGCCTTCTTCGCCGGGCAGCCACGCCGCGTGGTCAGCTGAGCCAGGCGCCCGCCTCTGTTACACTGCGCCACTTTTTTCCAGGAGACGTCGTCCATGGACCCGCGCAGTGAAGTGTTGCTCCGTCAGGCAGAGCTGTTTCAGGGGCCGCTGCTGATCGCCGGCGCCCCCGCCGACGACCTGCTCGGCCAGTTGCCTCAGGCCCAGGCCTGGACCTGGCATGCCGGCGATCAGGCCATGCTCGAAAGCCGCTTCGCAGGCCGCAGCCATTACGGCGTCGAGGCCCCTGAAGCAGCATTCGACAGCGCCGTGCTGTTCCTGCCCAAATCCCGCGAGCTGGCCGCCTATCTGCTCAACGCCCTGGCGTCGCGCCTGGCTGGCCGCGAGCTGTACCTGGTCGGCGAGAAGCGCGGTGGCATCGAGGGCGCGGCCAAGCAGCTGCAGGCCTTTGGCAAGCCACGCAAACTCGACAGCGCCCGGCACTGCCAGCTGTGGCAAGTGACCATCGACCAGGCACCGCAGGCAAAACCGCTGGAAAGCCTGGCCGAGCGCTTCGAGCTGGCCCTCGAAGACGGCCCGTTGCAGGTGGTCAGCCTGCCTGGGGTATTCAGCCATGGCCGACTCGACCGAGGTACCGCCCTGCTCCTGAAGCATCTTGACGGACTGCCCGGTGGCCACATGCTGGACTTTGGCTGCGGTGCCGGGGTACTGGGTGCCACGCTCAAACGCCGTTACCCACAAAGCCGGGTGACCTTGCTGGACGTGGATGCCTTCGCCGTGGCCGCCAGCCGCCTGACGCTGGCTGCCAACGGCCTGGAAGGCGAAGTGATCAGCGGCGATGGCATCGACGCCGCCCCTACCGAACTGAGCCTTATACTGAGCAACCCGCCATTCCACACCGGCGTTCATACCAACTATCAGGCTTCGGAAAACTTGCTGAAAAAATCGGCCGTTCATCTACGAAAAGGTGGCGAAATGCGCTTGGTCGCCAACAGTTTCCTGCGCTACCAACCACTGATCGAAGGGGCGTTGGGCAACTGCCAGGTACGTGACGAGGCCGACGGTTTCCGCATCTACCAGGCAACTCGCGGATAAAAAACAGCGCTTGCCGAAAACGTTTTGCCTAGGCAGAATCCGCACCGTCCTAGGGGAGTAGTCTCCCGCGAGCACCCAGCTCGCCCGGTACGCGTCAACATACTTGGTCCACAGACCATGGCGCGTGCGACCCACCATGCACGCCTGCATGGAGAGATCCGCATAGACGGATCGAGGGTTTGACAAGACCTATGACACGCACACCTTACCCGGGGCGGGGAGGCTGTACGTGTCATAGCCGTGTCGACCCGCCCCCGTAGGAATCCTGATGCTGGAATCACTGTTGGTCCCCACCGCTATCGTTGCCCTGGCCGAGATCGGCGACAAGACGCAACTGCTCGCACTCATTCTCGCTGCCCGCTTCCGCAAACCCTGGCCGATCATCGCCGGCATCATCGCCGCCACCTTGGCCAACCATGCCGCAGCCGGTGCCGTGGGGGCGTGGGTCGGCAGCTTCTTCAGCGATTCGGCCCTGCACTGGATCCTGGCTGCGAGCTTTACGGCCACCGCACTGTGGACGCTGGTACCGGACAAGATGGATGACGACGAGAACCCGGCTCGCCGTTTCGGGCCGTTCCTGACGACGCTGATTGCGTTCTTCCTGGCCGAAATCGGTGACAAGACCCAGGTCGCTACCGTGATGCTGGCGGCGCAGTATCCGCACCTGATCATGGTTATTATCGGCACAACCCTGGGTATGCTGATTGCCAACGTGCCGGTGGTACTGGCGGGTAACTTCGCGGCAGACAAACTGCCGTTGACGCTGATTCGCCGCCTGGCGGCAACGGCGTTCTTCGTACTGGCAATCGTGGCCGTCTATTCGGCAATGAAGGCCAGTGGCTGGATTGGGTAAAGGGAAAACCGGGGGGGCTGCCATGCAGCCCCAGGATTCAGGCATTTACGGCTTGGCGGCAGCCTGATACAGCGGCATCACCTTCGGAATCGCCGCCTGCAGCGAAGCAATGCGGCTCGCGGACGCCGGGTGAGTACTCATGAACTCAGGCGGTGCACCTTCGGAAGCCTTGCTCATCTTGTTCCACAGGGTGATCGCGGCATTCGGGTCGTAGCCGGCACGGGCCGACAGCTCCAGGCCAATCAGGTCGGCCTCGTTTTCGTTGGCCCGGCTGTTGGGCAAGGTCATGGCGTAGTTCACCACCGTGTCGGCCATGGCCATGCTGCTCTGGCCGAGGCCAAAGATGGCACCGGCACCCTGGCGAGCCATTTCCACACCGTATGCCTTGGACATGGCCTCGCGGCTATGCTCGCGCAAGGCGTGGGCAATCTCGTGCCCCACCACTGCGGCAATTTCCGCATCGGTGAGCTTGAGCTGATCGATCAGCCCGGTGTAGACGATGATCTTGCCGCCCGGGCCGCAGTTGGCGTTCAGTTCATCACTCTTGATCACGTTGACTTGCCAGTCCCACTGCGCGGCATCCGGGCGGAATTTGGGCGCCTGGGCGATCAGGCGGTTGGCAATGGCCTGCACACGCTTGGCATCGGCGCTGGACTTGTCGAGCACACCCTTGCTCGATGCTTCACCCAGGGTCTGCTGATACGACTGCGCGTACATCTGGTTGACCTCATCGGTCGAGAGCATGCTGAACATGTACTGTTGGCGTTCGACGCCAACAGCACCGCCGCTGGTGGTATTCACCGCCTGGCAGCCGGCCAGCAGGATGCCAGCACTCAGCAGGCTGATGACAAAAGACTTACGCATGAAAACACTCCCTATCCACATGCGCCGTATCCTAGGCCGAGTCGCCAGTGGCTGCCATAGCCGCAGGGAAGATTTTCGTCGCCTGAACCGGCCTCTTCGCGGGCAAGCCCGCTCCTAAAGGGGTAACACGATCATTGTAGGAGCGGGCTTGCCCGCGAAAGGGCCGGCACAGCCCCCCATCAAGCAGGGGTAAGACACTCCGGCGCATCCAGCTTCGGGTCATTGACGAAATTGGCCAAGGCCCGCTCACGCAGCGTCGCCGGTGGGCTGGCCAGCAGCTCGTGCAAGCGGGTAATCGGCGTGTCCGGGTCAAGCCAGGCCGCCTGCCCCGCTTCGTCGAGGATGAGCGGCCGACGCTGATTCATGGCCGCCTGGGTCACCACCGCGCAACTCAGCCATACCTGGTCCTGCACCGGATAGGCCTCCCACACCGCCGCAAAGTACAGCGACGCGCCCTCCCCCGGGGTCAACCAGAACGGGCGTTTGCGCACGCTGCCACGCCATTCGTAAAAGCCGTTGGCCGGCATCAGGCAGCGGCGCTGACGAAATGCATCGCGAAACATCGGTTGTTCGGCCAGCGTTTCGGCGCGGGCATGGGCAGGGGTGCGGGACAGGTCGGTGAGCCAGGCCGGGGTCAACCCCCAGCGCGCCTTGGCCAGTTGCTGCTGGCCGTCAAGCTGACGCTGGATCAGCACCGACGCCCCAGGCGATATATTCCATTGGGCCGGCTGGCCGACGGGAAAGCCCGGCAGACTGGCAAGGGCCTGGGGCCAGCGAAACAGGGCATAACGTCCACACATGGGCGAATTCAGAACCTAGCAGATCAAGGTACCGGGGACATTCTCCGGTTCGTCGCCAACCAGTGGCTGGGCATCATTGTACGCATCGATCAGCTGCCGTGCGCATTCGGCCTGCTCATCAGCCACGACGAGCCCCAGCAGGCCCTGCAAGGGCAGCTCGCCGGCGGCACCGACAAGGTCACGGCCGACCACGTGTACATCGATCCCCTCGCTGGCAAGCATGCCTGCCAGCATTTGCGCCTCAAGCAGGCTTTCCGGTTCGTAGATACGCTGCATCAGGTGTCGTCCTCGCGGCGGACTTCAAGCATCCATTCGTCACCATGCACCTGCAGAATGCACACCACAGGCTGGCAGCACACCTGGCAATCCTCGGTATAAACCTGGTCGCCCGGAGACAGATCGACGGTAGTTTCCACACGTTCGCCACAATAAGGGCAATCATAGAAGTCGGTTTCCAGCATCGCGGCCTCCGCAGTGACTTATGCGTATAATTGCCGGTCTGTTTACAGGGTCTGTGTGCGTCCGAGCCGTTTTTCGGAGCCCGTCCCTACCTTATTACCCTAGCCGTTTCCAACAAGAGAGCATGATGGGCGAATTCGATGCCATCCGACCGTACGACGACGCTGAGGTCCCTGCCGTTCTGGCACGCCTGCTCAGCGACCCGGCATTCCTCGATATCCTCACCCACTTCCGCTTTCCACGGGCGGCCGGCGCTCTCGGCTGGTTGCTCAAGCCCTTGATCGCACGCCGCCTGCGCAAGGAATTCGCCGGTGTTACCTGTGTCTCGACCTTGCAGGACAAAGTCGAGTACTACGTCGACCAGACCATCGATCGCGCCACCGACGGCGTCACCTACTCGGGTGTGGAACAGCTCAAGGCCGGCACCGCCTACCTGTTCCTGGCCAACCACCGTGACATCGTCATGGACCCGGCCTTCGTCAACTATGCGGTGTACCACGCCGGCCTGCCCACGCCGCGCATCGCCATTGGCGACAACTTGCTGCAAAAGCCCTTTGTCAGCGACATGATGCGCCTGAACAAGAGCTTCATCGTGCACCGTTCGATCAGCGGGCGGCGCGAAAAACTGGCTGCTTACCAACTGCTGTCGGCTTACATCAACCACTCGATCCGCAACGATGCCACCTCGATCTGGATCGCCCAGGCCGAAGGTCGGGCCAAGGACGGTGACGACCGTACCGACTCGGCGATCCTCAAGATGTTCCACATGAGCCGCAAGGACGAACCGTTCGGTGCAGTGATCCAGAGCCTGAACCTGACCCCGGTGTCGATCAGCTACGAATACGACCCGTGCGACCAGGCCAAGGCCCGCGAGCTGTACATCCGCGCCACTACCGGCACCTACAAGAAGGCGCCGGGCGAAGATGACAACAGCATTGCCAAAGGCATTACCGGCTACAAGGGCCGAGTCCACATCAACTTCGCGCCGCCGGTAACCGAGTACCACGAAGACACAAAACAGCTGGCGGCAGAGATCGACCGGCAGATTCTGGGGGGCTACCGACTGTTCCCGGTGCATTACCTGGCGTATGCGATGTGGGAAGGCAAGGACGAAGCCCTGCAGGTGCCAAGCGCCGAGAAGGTGTTCCCGGCGGATGAGCTGGCCAAGGCCAAGGAAGAATGGCAACGGCGCCTGGATGCCTGCCCGCAAGAGCAGCGGCCGTACCTGGTGTTGCAGTATGCGACGCCGGTGCGCAACCAGTACCAGGTCCGGCAGCAGACGCCGGTCGCCTGATCGATCCCGGGGGCTGCGTTGCAGCCCAATCGCGACACAAGGCCGCTCCCACAGAGAATTGCGTCCACCCTTGTGAGAGCGGCCTTGTGTCGCGATTGGGCCGCAACGCGGCCCCGATGGTTCTCAGACCCAGGTGCTGAACCAGGACAGCAGCAGCGCCATCGCCAGGCACGAAAAGCCCAGGATGTAGAAGTATTTCGGCACCCGAAGTTCGAAAGCGTCCACTACCCCCTCGTCTACTGCCATGTACGCGCGGGTTTCGGCCTCGCGCCGCCGCGCACTGTGCAGCAGCAAACCGCCCGGGCAGGTCAGCAGCAGCGCCAGCAGGTTGATCAGCTTGGTGGGATGGGCGGCCAGGAACCCCCAGAGCACTTGCAAGGACATCACGCAACCTCGGTGTGAGCAGTGGCAAAGGCCAGCATTCTACCCAAGTCGCACCGTGGCGCCCGGCCTTGGCGACAAACTGTCATTAAATTTCATCTGTCATCCGCTCGTCATCCATACAGGCGACCCTGTCGACCTTTTGATGACCCGGAGCTTTTTCATGTTGCACGCCGAAAACCAGGACCGCCTCTACCTCGTTGCCCAGAGCGATGAACAACAGGCGCTGATCGATGGTTTTGCCATCAACGTGCAGGACCGCCAGTGGCTGGTCTACTGTGCGCTTGGCGGACATGTGCATGAGGACTTGCCCGAAGTGGATGCCGGCACTGGGTTCAGCTTGCTGGATTTCCACATAGAAGCGGCGTAGATCTGTACCGGCCAGACAACAAAAAACCCGCTGCCTGTCACTCAGGCAGCGGGTTTTCTTGCACCACCTGAAGCTTACTGACCCAGCACCTGCCCGATGCTCGGGTCCTTGAACAGGCGGGTCAGGGCATCGCTCAGCACATCACCCACCAGCTGGGTGTTGGTGTCCTGGTTCGGCGCCATGCCGAAACGCTGGTCCAGCGAAGCGCCATAACGGCCACTGTAACGGCGGCCGCCATTGGTCACATCAGCGCGGAAGGTGGCGCCGATGGTAGCCTCGGTCACGTAAAGGTTGTCTTTCGGCGACTGATACTTCAGCTCGGCCAGGGTCACGGTCAGCTGCGGTGCATTGCCGGCGTTCGGGGTTGGGGTGAAGCCGAGCAGGCGCACAGCGGCTTCAGCCTGAGCCTGCAGCTTGGGCACCACGTCGTTACCGCTGACGCTGATGGTGCTGGTCTCGGGGTACATGCCACCGCGGGTACCCAGGGACTGCGAAGGCCGGCCATCAACTACCCGGACCACCACCGGCTGGCCATGGCCGACCGGGGCCAGCTGGGCCTTGAGCGTGGGTTGCGGGTTGAGTTGTTGCGGGCTGTGGGCACAACCGACCAGGCTAAGGCTGGCCACGGCGATCAAACCGAACAACAGACGTTGCAACATGCGCGTTTCTCCAGAAAATGCGGCAAAGGCCCACAGTATACCTAGCCAGGCACAGACCAGTCATCGGCCCGGACCGCTTGTCACAATCGTTTCATCGCCACACCCTTATCCTTGCGCCAAGCCCTAACGCAAAGGACTCGCCGCCATGACCTCGCTCTGGACTCAGCTCTTCCAACGGCCGCGCTACAACGCTTATGCCCGCCTTGACGCAGATGGCAAATGCCTGGCGTTCAAGCAATGCAGCCAGGCACCAAGCGGCATCGACTGGGTGCAGATCAGCGAAATTCAGCTGGCCTGGCTGGGGCGCGAGCTGCCCATCGAAGCCCGGGTTTGCGCCCGCGCAAACCGCCGTTGGCACCAGCGCCTGCTCGCTGCCTGACAAACGCTGCAATAAAAACCACGAATGGCGACATTTCTGCCCGCGACATCGCTATAATCTCCCCCCGATTATAAGGACGTCTCCTGATCGGGCCCCGCATTCGCCGATTGACCCCGGCAACTTCACCGCTTCGCCCACAGAGAGCCTTCCACTCAGGTCTTGCATCGGCTGTCGTGCCTGCTTTTTCCGGCCCTTCACGCTGCATGAACCTGCGGGTTGCCATCGCGCAGTCCCCTTTTGAGGTTCACGTCTCCAAAAGAGCGTGAAAAAACGGTTTTCACAACTTCACAAGAGTGTGGCGAGCAAATGAACAGTCTGGCATGTGCAAAAGCGGCAGATGTGTACCGAACAGCCCTGAACAGGCGGCAGATGCGCTCATCCCGTATGAGTGTCTGAACCGTTCCATAACGCACGCACGACACCTTGACCATAAGTCGAATTGCCGCACCTGTGGCAAACGGCGTTCAATGCACGAACCCGAAGACTGATTGGCGGTGTCCGCGGAAGTTGCAAGAACTGCGAAAAGTCGGACATGGCGACCCTGGCAAACCCAGGTCCTATGCTGTCAATTAGGTAGCTGTAGATTGTGGAGACGCGTTAAATGGCGCAGAACGAATCGGTTGATGTGGTACTGGTAGGCGCGGGCATCATGAGTGCCACCCTGGCCGTACTGCTCAAGGAGCTTGACCCGACCCTGAAGCTTGAGGTCGTCGAGGCGATGGACTCCGGGGCCGCGGAAAGCTCCAACCCCTGGAACAACGCAGGCACCGGCCACGCCGGCCTGTGCGAGCTGAACTACACGCCGCAGGCCGCCGATGGCAGCATCGACATCAAGAAGGCCGTGCACATCAACACCCAGTTCGAGGTTTCGCGCCAGTTCTGGGCCTACCTGACCAAGAAGGGCAACTTCGGCTCGGCGCGTGCCTTCATCAACCCTGTCCCGCACCTGAGCTATGTCGAGGGTGACAAGGGTGTTTCCTTCCTCAAGAAGCGCTTCGAGCTGCTCAAGCAGCACCACGCCTTCGCCGAGATGGAATACACCGAAGACAAGGCCGTGATGAACGACTGGATGCCGCTGATGATGCCTGGCCGCCCGGCCGACCAGCACATCGCCGCTACCCGCGTGGCCAAAGGCACCGACGTCAACTTCGGCGCACTGACCAACAAGCTGCTCAAGCTGCTGGGCGACTCGCCGGACGCGCAGGTCAAGTACAGCAAGAAGGTGGTCGGCCTGCGCCGTAACGGCAGCGGCTGGACCGTGAGCATCAAGGACGTCAACAGCGGCGGCAGCCGTGAAGTCGACGCCCGCTTCGTCTTCCTCGGCGCTGGCGGCGCGGCCCTGCCGCTGCTGCAGTTGTCCGGCATCCCGGAAAGCAAAGGCTTCGGCGGCTTCCCTGTCAGCGGCCAGTGGCTGCGTTGCGACAACCCGGAAATCGTCAAGCAGCACCAGGCCAAGGTCTACAGCCAGGCCGCTGTCGGCGCCCCGCCGATGTCGGTGCCGCACCTGGATACACGCGTCGTGGACGGCAAGACTTCGCTGCTGTTCGGTCCGTATGCCGGTTTCACTACCAAGTTCCTCAAGCACGGCTCGCTGATGGACCTGCCGCTGTCGGTGCGCATGGGCAACATCGGCCCGATGCTGGCCGTGGCCCGCGACAACATGGACCTGACCAAGTACCTGGTCAGCGAAGTGATGCAGTCGATGGAGCAGCGTCTGGAAGCCCTGCGTCGTTTCTATCCGCAGGCCAAGGCCGAGGACTGGCGCCTGGAAGTGGCGGGTCAGCGCGTGCAGATCATCAAGAAAGACCCGAAAAAAGGCGGCGTGCTGCAGTTCGGTACCGAGCTGGTCTCGGCCCAGGACGGCAGCCTGGCTGCACTGCTCGGCGCATCGCCGGGTGCTTCGGTAACCGTATCGATCATGCTGGAACTGATCGAGCGCTGCTTCCCCGAGCAGGCCAAGGGTGCCTGGGCTGCCAAGCTCAAGGAAATCTTCCCAGCTCGCGAGAAGACCCTGGCAACCGATGCTGCGCTGTACCACAAGATCAGTGCCGATAACGACGCGGCCCTGGACCTGGCAGAGAGCAGCCCGGCGGCCAAGCACTACGCTTAAGCCGGTCTGAAACGCAAAAACGCCCCTCGGGGCGTTTTTTGTGCCTGGCGCTTGATCAGCCTGTACCGCCCTCTTCGCGGGCATGCCCGCTCCCACAGGTTTGGTAATGCCCGCAGGTGCGGCGCGACTCCTGTGGGAGCGGGCGCGCCCGCGAAGAGGCCGGCACTGGCTACAGATCAGCCACGGGCTTTATCGATGATCTCGATGTACTCAGGGGCATTGCGCTGGTCGGCAATCTGCTCGACGAAGGTCTTGCCGTGCTCGTCCTTGCCGTCCAGGTCCAGGCCAGCTTCGACGAAGAAGCCTACAAAGCGCTCGAAGTCGTCCACGCGCAGGCCACGGTAGGCCTTGACCAGCTTGTGCAGCGACGGCGAAGTCACACCATCGGCCGGCTCGAACTGAAGGAACGACTTGATGTAGTCGTCGCTGATTTCGTCACCGATTACCTGTTTCTTGTCTTTACGCATTGCCGACTCCAACTGGACCATCACGGAATTTCGAAGGCCGGCAGTTTACCCCCCGCAGGCTTCGCGCCTCAACGCGTACGTACCGTCCCGGTGTGCAAGTCGGCCCAGATGTGGCCGTTGCCGTAAGTCAGAAACTGCACGTACAGGGTTTCGTTACGCAGCAGGTCCATGACCACCCGGTAGTTGCTCACCGGGTAGTTCAGGCTCAAGGTGCGGGTTTTAGCGTCATACACAGGCTTTTTCAGGCTTTTGGCCGCTTCACCATCGAACGTCAGCAGCACCTGGGCAATGGTCGCACCCTTGCTCAGCGGCTTGCCTTTCAGGCGCACCTGCAACGACGATGTGATCGGGATCGGCTGCTGATCGGACTGGCGCTGAGCCCCTACGACCACCGAATAGTCAGTCACTTGCAGCAATTGCTGGCTGGTCGGTGCTTCCTGGCGCAGGGACTGGTCATCAGGAGGCAGGAACTGACTGTGCAGCGGTGCGGCAGCGAGCGGCAGGCTGACCGCCAGCAGGAGGGGAAGAATCGCACGCATGTGAGGCTCCTTGTATGAAGGAGCACTCTAGCACGCCGGGTACAGGCAGTATCAATCGAACTGCGCGCGCATCCAGGCCTGGTAATCGGCCACGCCGGCCTCACCCTCGCGCGGCGCCCAGTGTGCGTGCTCGCCCTCGCCCACTGGTCGGTATGGCCCAGCCTTGCACTCGAACAGGATGCTGTCAGGCTCCAGCACCACCAAGCCATGGTAGGTACCAGGCGCCAGATCCACACCCAGACAGTCGCCACCGGCCTGCAGCACCCGCTTGTCAGTCACCGCGCCTTGTTCATCGAAGATCAACAGGCCAAAACGCCCCTTGAGCGCTATCAAGGTTTCAGCCTTGTCGGCGCTCAAATGGCGATGCGGCGGAATGTAGGTGTTTGGTTGCAGCCCGACGGCCATGCGGTGGCAGGGCTCTTCCATAGCGTGAAAGTTATGGTGCTGCCGCCCGCGCGGGTTGGCAGCGGCCTTTTCGGCCAGCCCGGCGAACAGCGATTGGTCGATGAACGCAGGCTGGCGCACGGTTACAGCCCCTTTACGGCGAAGATGCCGTTAGCGTTGCGCCAGTAACCTTTGTAGTCCATGCCGTAACCGAAGATATAGCGATCGACACAAGGCAGGCCCACATAGTTGGCCTTGAGGTCAGGGCTTGCCTTGCGGTCGTGGTCCTTGTCGATCAGCACAGCGGTGTACACCGAGCGGGCGCCGGCATGCTTGCAAAACTCGATGATGGCGCTGAGGGTGTGGCCTTCGTCGAGGATATCGTCAACGATCAACACGTCACGGTCGATGAACGACACTTCCGGCTTGGCCTTCCAGAAAAGCTCGCCACCGCTGGTCTGGTTGCGGTAGCGGGTAGCATGCAGGTACGAGGCTTCCAGCGGGAACTGCAGGTGGGTCAGCAGTTTGCCGGAGAAGATCAGGCCACCGTTCATCACGCAGAACACAACCGGGTTCTTGTCGTGCAGGTCCTTGCAGATCTGCTCGCCGACTTTGGCGATGGCCGCTTCGACTTCGGCTTCGGTGTACAGGCAGTCAGCTTCATGCATGACTTGACGGATATGCTCGAGATCGGCGGACATGGCGCGCTCCGGGGGGCATTTTGGAAAAGCGGGCAAAGGTACGCATCCGCTCGTCACAGATCAAGCATTTATGGACTAACGTCCAGAATGACCAGACGACAGCACAGGCTGAATAGATTAATCTAGCGCGGTTTTTTTGCCCGCCTTTCGGAGCCCTCCCCTATGCCCACTCGTGAGATCCGCCATCCGCTGATCCGCCACAAGCTTGGCCTGATGCGCCGTGCCGATATCAGCACCAAGAATTTTCGCGAACTCGCCCAGGAAGTCGGCGCGCTCCTGACGTATGAAGCCACCCAGGACCTGCCCCTCGAAACCTACGAGATCGACGGCTGGTGTGGCAAGGTCTCGGTTGAAAAAATCGCCGGCAAGAAGATCACCGTAGTACCGATCCTGCGCGCCGGCATCGGCATGCTCGACGGCGTGCTCAGCCTGATCCCGGGTGCCAAGGTCAGCGCCGTCGGCGTTGCCCGAAACGAAGAAACCCTCGAAGCCCACACCTATCTGGAAAAGCTCGCGCCGGACATCAACCAGCGCCTGGCCCTGATCATCGACCCGATGCTGGCCACCGGCGGCTCGATGGTTGCCACCATCGACCTGCTGAAAAAGGCCGGCTGCAAAGAGATTCGCGCCATGGTGCTGGTCGCCGCGCCAGAAGGCATCGAGGTGGTGAAAAAAGCCCACCCGGACGTGAAGATCTACACCGCCTCGATCGACCAGCGCCTGAACGAGCACGGCTACATCGTGCCAGGCCTGGGTGATGCCGGTGACAAGATCTTCGGCACCAAGCAAAAGGACGCCTGACCATGCAGGACGGCTTCAACGACCCGCTCTGGCGCCAGGTCGTTTCGGGCGCGCAGATGCTCTTCGTGGCATTCGGCGCGCTGGTGCTGATGCCCCTGATCACCGGCCTCGACCCAAACGTCGCGCTGTTCACCGCCGGCATCGGCACGCTGCTATTCCAGCTGGTCACCGGTCGTCAGGTACCGGTGTTCCTGGCCTCGAGCTTTGCCTTCATCACGCCGATCATCCTCGCCAAAGGCCAGTTCGGCCTTGCCGAGACCATGGGTGGCGTAATGGCTGCCGGCTTCGTGTACACCTTCATGGGCCTGATGGTAAAAATCAAAGGCACCGGTTTCATCGACCGCATGCTGCCGCCGGTGGTGATCGGCCCAGTGATCATCTCCATCGGCCTGGCCATGGCACCGATCGCCGCCAACATGGCCATGGGCAAAGGTGGGGACGGTACGGCACTGATGCCGTACAAGACGGCCATGCTGATCTCGATGCCAGCGCTGCTGACAACCTTGATCGTTGCCGTATTCGGCAAGGGCATTTTCCGCCTGGTACCCATCATCTCCGGCGTGCTGGTGGGCTTTGCCCTGTCGTTCGCCTTTGGCGTGGTCGACACCGCCAGGATCGCTGCCGCACCGTGGCTGGAAATTCCCAATTTCACCGCCCCTGCGTTCAACTGGCAGGCCATTCTGTTCATCGTCCCGGTTGCGCTGGCGCCGGCGATCGAGCATATCGGCGGGGTGATTGCAGTGGGCAGCGTGACCGGCCGTGACTACCTGAAAAAGCCTGGCCTGCACCGGACGTTGCTGGGCGACGGCCTGGCGACTACTGCAGCCGGCCTGTTCGGCGGCCCGCCCAACACCACCTATGCCGAAGTGACCGGCGCGGTGATGCTGACCAAGAACTACAACCCGAAGATCATGACCTGGGCGGCGGTCTTCGCCATTACCCTGGCATTCATCGGCAAGTTCGGCGCGCTGCTGCAGAGCATCCCGGTGCCGGTGATGGGCGGCATTCTTTGCCTGCTGTTCGGCTCGATTGCAGCGGTGGGCATGAACACCATGATCCGCCACAAGATTGACCTGGGCGAGGCACGCAACCTGGTGATCGTCTCGGTGACACTGGTGTTCGGTATCGGCGGCGTGCTGATCGGCAGCGGTGACGGCCCGGATGACTGGGGCCTGAAGGGCATCGCCCTGTGCGCCATTGTGGCTATTGCCCTGAACCTGATTCTGCCGGGTAATGACAGCTGGAAGCACGAGAAGCTGGATGTATGACCGGTCGGAAGGGGCCGCAAAGCGGCCCCTTCGATTCAGGCCTTTTCACACATATCAGCCAACACCCTCACCCACTCCGGGTGATCATTCAGGCACGGCACCAGCACCAGCTCCTGGCCGCCCGCCTCGACAAACTGCTCGCTGCCACGCATGCCTATCTCTTCCAGCGTCTCGATGCAATCCGCCACAAACGCCGGGCACATCACCAGCAGCTTCTTCACACCGGCCTTGGCCAGCTCATCCAGCCGCGTCTCGGTGTAGGGTTCGATCCACTTGTCCCGGCCCAGCCGCGACTGGAACGATACCGACCATTTGCCATCCGGTATGCCCATGCTCTGCGCAAAGGCTTTGGCCGTAGCCAGGCATTGCCCGCGATAGCAAACCGAACGTACTTCGGCGGTTGCACCGTGGCAGCAATCGGCAGCGCGCAGGTCGTGCTTGACCCCCTTCGGAAACAGTTTCTTCAGGTGCCGTTCCGGCAAACCATGGAAGCTCAGTAGCAGGTGGTCGTAACCCTGCTCCAGGTACGGCCGGGCGCTGGCTGCCAGCGCCTCGATGTACGCCGGGTGCTCATAGAACGGCTGCAGCACGCGCATCTGCAACGGTAACTGGTGCTCGCTGACCGTCTGTTTTGCCTGCTCGATCACAGTGGTCACCGTGCTGTCGGCGAACTGTGGATAAAGCGGTGCCAAAGTCACCTTGCGCACACCTTGGGCGGCCAGCCGCGCCAACACATCAGGCAAGGCCGGCTGGCCGTAGCGCATGGCGATTTCCACCGGGCCATGGGGCCAGTGCTCGGCCATCGCGGCCTGCAGGCGACGGGTCAGCACTACCAGAGGCGAGCCCTCCTCCCACCAGATCGAAGCGTAGGCATGTGCCGACTGCTCCGGGCGCTTGATCAGGACCAGCGACACCAGCAAACGCCGCACCGGCCACGGCAGGTCGATCACGTACGGGTCCATGAGGAACTGGTTGAGGTAGCGGCGCACATCGGCCACCGAGGTGGAGGCCGGGGAACCCAGGTTGACCAGCAGCAGGGCGTGATCGGTCATGCAGCGTCCTATGTCAGAGGCGACTGGACAGGTTGTCCAGCGCCGATTGCAGATCGTTGAAGCGGAAGGTGAAGCCGGCTTCCAGCAAGCGTACCGGGCGCGCCCGCTGGCCTCCCAGCAGCAAGGTGGACATCTCGCCAAGCCCGGCCTTGAGCAGCAATGCCGGCACTGGCAACAGCGCCGGCCGATGCAGGGCGCGGCCCAGTCGCCTGGCAAACTCACGGTTGCGCACAGGCTCCGGCGCGCAGGCATTATAAGGACCGCTGGCATCCTTGTGCTGCAAGAGAAAATCAATCAGGGCGACCTGGTCGTCTATATGAACCCAGGGCATCCATTGCCGCCCATTGCCCAAAGGCCCGCCCAGCCCCAGTTTGAAGGGCATGCGCAGGCGCGACAAAAAGCCGCCATCGCTGGCCAGCACCAGGCCGGTACGGACCAGTACCACGCGTATTCCCTGCGCTTGCGAACGCTGGGCGGTCTCTTCCCAGGCAATACACAACTGGCTGGCGAAATCTTCACGCACCGGGGGAGAGGCCTCGGTCAGTTCGCGTTCGCCACCGTCCCCGTACCAACCTACCGCAGAGCCGGAGATCAACACCTCCGGGCGCTGCTCACGGGTGCCCAACCAAGCCAGCAATTGCTCGGTAAGGGTGACACGGCTGGCCCACAGCACGTTGCGCCGGGCGGCCGTCCAGGGCCTGTCGGCAATCGGCGCACCGGCAAGGTTGACCACCGCATCAAGATGATCGTCGGCCTCTAACTGCTCCAGGCGCGCGATACCACGCACCCCGCTACCACAGATTTTCGCCACCTGTTCAGGACGCCTGCTCCAAACCGTAAGCCGATGCCCTTGGCCCAGCCAGTACTGGCACAGATGCTTGCCAATCAAACCGGTGCCACCTGTCAGCAATATATGCATGGCTGTGTCCTCGCAGAATGCGTCGGTGGTCTATTTTTAACAGCAAGGCACTTTTTTGACCCGACGCTCTCGGATAAACATAGGCCAACCTGCCGCCAACACGGAATAACCTTATACATAATTTTGGCATTGTACAGGTTTGCCTGACAGCGTAGTCTGCTCACAGCAAGGTTTGAAGAGGCCATCATGACAGTACCTATCGCCATCATCGGGGCCGGCATCGCCGGTTTGTCAGCCGCCCAGGCCTTGCAGAAGGCCGGGCAATCCGTGCACTTGTTCGACAAAGGCCACGGCAGTGGCGGGCGCATGGCCAGCAAGCGCAGCGAAGCCGGCGCGCTCGACCTGGGCGCACAGTACTTCACTGCCCGTGACCGACGCTTCGTCGATCAGGTGCAGCAATGGGTGGCCGCCGGCTGGGCCGAGCAGTGGAAACCCCAACTGTACAACTACCGTGATGGCGAACTTACCCCCTCCCCCGACGAGCAGACGCGCTGGGTGGGCGTGCCACGCATGAGCGCCATTACCCGCGGCTTGCTCAAGGACGTCACCGTCAATTTCGGCTGCCGCATAGCGGAAGTGTTTCGCGGCAAGCAGTACTGGCACCTGCAAGATACCGAAGGTTGCAGCCACGGCCCCTACAGCCGCGTGGTCATTGCCGTCCCGGCACCGCAGGCCACGCCACTTCTGGCCGCCACACCGAAGCTGGCGGCCGTGGCCGCTGGCGTGCAAATGGAACCTACCTGGGCCGTCGCCCTTGCCTTCGAGACACCGCTGGATACACCAATGCAAGGCTGCTTCGTGCAGGACAACCCGCTGGACTGGCTGGCCCGCAATCGCAGCAAGCCTGGCCGCGACGAGCACCTGGACACCTGGGTACTGCACGCAACGTCAGACTGGAGCCGGCAACACATCGACCTGCCAAAGGATGAAGTGATCGAGCAGCTGTGGGGCGAATTCGCCGAGCTGGTCGGCTGCGTGGTCCCCCCGCCCACCTTCGCCCTGGCCCACCGCTGGCTCTATGCCCGCCCCAGTAGCAACCATGAGTGGGGCGCACTGGCCGATGCTGACCAGGGCTTGTACGCCTGTGGGGACTGGTGCCTGTCCGGCCGAGTCGAGGGCGCATGGCTCAGTGGCCAGGAAGCAGCGCGGCGCTTGCTCGAACACCTTGAGTGATGCCGAACTATACAAAAATACTAGTTTGCATAACTTCAGCGCTGTGCTGAAATAAACCTGTACAAGTTTCGAGTCACGTACAGGTTTATTTTCGGAGGCAGCCATGCACGACCCTTCCGCCCACAGCAAGCCGCGTATCGCCATCAGCGCCTGCCTGACCGGGCACAGCGTGCGCTACAACGGCGGCCACAAGGCCTCCGACCTGTGCCGTAAACAGCTGGAACAGCACTTCGACTGGCTACCCGTGTGTCCGGAAGTGGCAATCGGCTTGGGTGTCCCGCGCGACCCGATTCGCCTGGTCGGCAACCCCGAGCAACCCGAAGTGGTCGGCACCCGCGACCCCGGCAAGGACCTGACCGACCCGCTGCGCACCTATGGCGAGCAGATGGCCAACGAGCTTGACGACATCTGCGGCTACATCTTCATGCAGAAGTCACCTTCATGCGGCCTGGAACGGGTAAAGGTTTATCAGGACAACGGCCACCCGGCCGTGCATGGTGGCCGTGGCGTCTATGCCCAGGCTTTCTGCGCATTGCGCCCGGACCTGCCAGTAGAAGAAGAAGGCCGCCTGCATGACCCTGTGCTGCGCGAAAACTTCATAAGCCGCGTTTACGCCTACGCCGACTGGCAGCGCCTGCTGGCCGAGGGCCTGAACCGTGGCGCGCTGGTGCGCTTTCATTCGCGCTACAAGTATTTGCTGATGGCCAACAATCCCCAGGCCTATCGCACCCTCGGCCGCCTGCTTGGCAGCATGAGCAAGGCTGATGAACCACAGAGCATCGGCCCGCGCTATTTCAGCCAGCTGATGCAGGCCCTGCGCCGCTGCGCCAGCCGCGGCACCCACAGTAACGTGCTGCAGCACCTGAGCGGCTACTTCAAGGATGCCCTGACGCAGCAGGACAAGGCGGAGTTGCAGGCAGTCATCGGCCAATACCAACAAGGCGTGGTACCACTGGTAGTGCCACTGACCTTGCTCAAACACCATTTGCGCAAGCACCCAGACCCCTACCTGCAGCAACAAGCCTACCTGCAGCCTCACCCCGAGAGCCTGGGCTTGCGCAATGCGGTCTGAGGACTTGCTGCCCATCGGCGAACTTGCCCGTCGCACTGGCGTCAACCCGGTCACCCTGCGCGCCTGGGAGCGCCGGTATGGGTTGCTCAAGCCACAGCGCACCGCCAAGGGGCATCGCCTGTACCCACTTGAGCAGGTCGAACGCGTCGAAGCCGTTCTGGCTTGGCTGCAGCGTGGCGCGTCGGTCGGCCAAGTCCGCGAGTTGCTCGACAAACCCGCCAGCACCCCACCGAAGGGTGACTGGCAAGCCCGGCAATTCCAGCTGATCGAAGCCATCGCCGGCCTTTCACAGCGCGCCCTCGACCAGCAACTCAACCAGGCCATGGCGCTGTACCCGGCGGTCACCCTGTGCGAGCAATTGCTGCTGCCGCTCCTCGACATGCTCGACCAGCGCTGGCGCAATTACTTCAACGCTCGGCTGGAGCAGGTGTTTTTCCACAGCTGGCTGCGCAGCAAGCTCGGTGCCCGCGTGTACCACGACAACCAGCTGCTGCAAGGGCCCCCCGTATTGCTGGCCGAAGACAGCGAACGCACCTTCAGCCCAGACTTATGGTTGTGCGCCTGGCTACTCACCAGCAATGGCTTCCCGGTCGAGGTGCTCGAGCAGCCCGTCGCAGGCCCGCAATTGCTAAGCGCCGTCAACGCGCTCAAACCACGCGCCTTACTCCTGCACCTGGGGCCACGCATCGACGACAAGGCGTTGCTGCGCACCCTGCAAGGCTTGCCGATCCCCAAGCTGCTGGGCGGTGCCACGCTGGCGCTGCATGAAACCCGCTTGGAGGCTTTTGAGCTGCCCGACCTTTTCCTGTTCGACACCCCGCAGGCGGCATTGCGCGTGCTTCAAGCCCATGATCGACAGCCTGTAGAGATCAATCCCCCATGCACCTGACCTGGCTGCGCAGCGACCTGCGTATCGATGACAACACTGCACTCAGCGCCTCTACCGAACGCGGCCCGACCATCGCCCTGTGGCTGGTCAGCCCCGGACAATGGCAAGCCCATGACGATGCCGACTGCAAAGTCGACTTCTGGCTGCGTAACCTGCATGACCTGCGCCAATCACTGGAAAAGCTGAACATCCCCCTGCTGATCCGCACAATCGATACCTGGGACCAGGCGCCACAGGCGGTGCTCGATATCTGCCGCCAACATCAGGTGCAAAGCGTGCACTGGAACGAGGAGTACGGCATCAATGAGCAGCGCCGGGATGATGCCACCCGCGCACTGTTGGAAAAGTCGGCCATCCAGGCGCACAGCCACCTCGACCAGCTGTTCTTCCGTCCGGGCACCGTACTCACTCGCAGTGGCGATTACTTCCAGGTGTTCAGCCAGTTCAAGAAGACCTGCCTTGAGCATCTGCACCGCAGCCTGCCCGCCCTGGCACGGCGGGTGAAGCGCCAGGCCCCGCTGAACATCGGCAGCGACCCAATCCCGCAACATGTAGAGGGGTTCGGAAAAACCACGCCCGCACTGCGCGACCACTGGCCAGCCGGTGAAGCTGAGGCACAGTCCCGCCTGTCACGCTTCCTGGACGAAACCATCGACGACTACCACCACTTGCGCGACTTGCCTGCCAAGCCTGGTACCAGCCAGCTTTCCCCCTACCTGGCCGCCGGCGTGATTTCGCCCCGCCAATGCTTGCACGGTGCACTGGCCGGCAACCGGGGCGAGTTCGACAGTGGCAGCACAGGCGTGCAGACCTGGATCAATGAGCTACTCTGGCGTGAGTTCTACAAGCACATCCTGAGCGGTTATCCACAGGTCTCGCGCCACCGCGCCTTCCGCGCCCAGACCGAAGCCCTGCCCTGGCGTGACGCCCCGGCAGACCTGGAGGCCTGGGAGCAGGGCCGCACCGGCTTCCCGATCATTGATGCCGCCATGCGCCAATTGCTGCACACCGGGTGGATGCACAACCGCTTGCGCATGATCGTGGCCATGTTCCTCAGCAAGAACCTGCTGATTGACTGGCGCAAGGGCGAGCGACACTTCATGCGCCACCTGATAGACGGCGACCTGGCCGCCAACAACGGGGGTTGGCAGTGGAGTGCGTCCACCGGCACCGATGCGGTGCCCTATTTCCGTATCTTCAATCCGGTTTCACAGTCGCAGCGCTTCGATCCACAGGGTCGGTTCATTCGCCACTGGGTACCGGAACTACAGGAGCTCGATGAAAAAGCCATCCATCAACCCATTAAATCGACGGACCTTTTCGGTAATACTTCGTACCTAAGTCCAATCGTAGATCTCAGCAGCAGTCGCCAGCGGGCCCTGGAAGCATTCAAAGGGCTGCCACGCCGGCAGAATCAGGGGATAACGTCTTGATTAACTCGCGTAGTTTTTGGGTTACAGGCGCAAGCAACGGACTTGGCTTGGCTTTGGTGGAGCGGATGCTCGATGAAGGACATCGCGTTGCCGCGAGTGGCAAGGATAGCGATGCACTGGATGATTTGGGGGCACGCTACGGCAACCAATTGTTGCGTTTGCCGTGGCAGTTGCAGGAAGAACAACACGTCACCGATGCGTGCCAACAGATTTGCCATGCCTGGTGTTCGCTGGACGGGCTGATTCTCAACACCGGCACCACCGATTACCTGCCAGACAATGTCAGTGACAGTGAGCTGATCGAAGCGATCGTCACCACCAACCAGCTGGCCGCAGAGCATTGCCTGAGCAAAGCGCTGCCGTTGCTGACAAAGGGGCAGTCGCCCCAGGTGATGGGGCTTTTCAACCGCTATTCGGCGTTGCAGCTGTTTGCACCGACACAGGTGACTGCGGGCTGGAACAACTTGCCGCAATGGCTGCGTGAGCAGCGCAAGGCCCTTGAGGACCAAGGGGTAGCACTGACCATCGTAGCGCCACAATCGTTGAAGGTTACGGTAACGTCGGCACAGGCGATACCGGAGGCGTGGACGCCCGGCAGTGCCGCAGAGGAGTTGCTGCGCCGGTGGCCTCAGAGAGAACCGGAACTGGTCCTGGAGACGCTGGACCTTAGTAGCCTGTGGCCGCTGGCGCGTTGACCGCTGAAATCAGCATTACCTTCTTCGCGGGCAAGCCCGCTCCTGCAGATTACCCAGACCTTTAATGCTGTGGTATTCCGGCAGGAGCGGGCATTGCCCGCGAATGCAGGTGAATTCAGAGCGCCATTCTGTAATGCAGGCTGTAGCTTTCTACACCATCGTTGGGCTCTTTGATGCCGGCGTTGGAATAGTGAATCGCCCGCACCCCAATCTCATGCCCGCCGGCAAAGCGCAAACCAAAGCCAATGCGGTCCTCGAACTGGAACGCCGAACCCAGCTCGTTGCTTTCCAGCTCGGTGCTGGAGAACGCCGCCACCCCGATGCCGGCTTCGATGTAAGGCTTTACCGACTCCCCGGCAAATTCATAGACGAACACCGGCGCGAAGGACAGGCTGTGATTGCTCGCGGTCTCGTCGCCATCCCAGTAGGTGTAGGCCCCATCCCAATAGCCGGTCAGCCGACCAACGCTGGTCTGCCACCAACTCGCGTCCCAATTCGATTGCAGCCCTAGCCGGTAGACCATTGTCGAATCGCCAGTCTGCCCCACCGAAAACGAAACATCGGCAGCCTGTGCCGACATCGCTTGCCCCAAAACAAAGGCAGCAGCCGCTGCCAAGCCGAGCAGTTTCCTCATAAGAAACATCCTTCTTTCTGATGCTGTTATTTGTCCGCCTCATCTCAGGCAAAGCGGTAGAAAGCAGAAGTGGAACGATAGTTCAGCCTTTTTTCACGTTTTTTTCACAACGCAAAGCTTTGCACATCGTCGGACTTATGCCACAGCACAGGTAGGATTTTTCTTAAGGCTTCTGGGTCAGCGCTGGTCCAGAAGCGTGCAGCGCCGGCCGGGCCTTCGGCCAACAGATCATTGGCACCCAACAGCCGTTGCAACTGACGCGCCACGGCCGCGCCGGTGTCGATGATGGCCACGTCATCCGGGACCATGCCGGCCAGCAATGGGCGAAGGAAAGGGTAATGGGTGCAGCCGAGGATCAGCGTATCGCAACCTGCAGCCAGTAGCGGCTGCACATAACCTTGCAGCAGCTGGCGCACCGCCGGGCTTACCAGGTCACCGGCTTCGATCAGCTCGACCAGCCCCGGGCAAGGCTGGGTAATAACCTGTACGTCATTTGCGAAGCGATCGAGCAAGGCTGCGAACTTGGCACTCTGCAGGGTACCGGTGGTGGCCAGCACACCGACCACGCCCGAGCGGGTGGCTGCCGCTGCAGGCTTGACGGCCGGTTCCATGCCCACCAACGGCCAGGTCGGATACAACTCACGCAGGTCGGCCACTGCCGCCACCGTGGCAGTGTTGCAGGCCAGGACCATGGCCTTTGCGCCTTGTTCATGGAAGAACCCGGCAATGCGTCGGCAGCGCTCGCGGATATAGTCCGGCGACTTCTCACCGTAGGGTATATGCCCGCAATCGCCCACATACAGCAACGTTTCGTTGGGCAGCAGGCGCTGGATCTCGGCCAGCACCGACAATCCGCCAACCCCCGAGTCCATGACGCCGATCGGCGCCGAGCGCTCAGCCATCGCGCTTACCACAGACCGTGCAAGCCGGGTCGCGCTTGACACGAAGCTCGCGGATACGGGTGCCGAGGGCATCGATCAACAGCAAGCGGCCGACTAACGGCTCACCGAAGCCCGCCAGCAGCTTCATCGCCTCCAGCGCCTGCAGGCTACCCACCAGCCCCACCAGCGGGCCAATGACGCCTGCTTCGCTGCAGGTCAGTTCAGCTTCGCTACCATGCCCGTACAGGCAGTGATAGCACGGACTGTAGTCACGCCGCGGGTCGAACACCGACAGCTGACCTTCCAGACGGATTGCCGCTCCGCTGACCAGCGGCTTGCCGGCGGCGACACAGGCAGCGTTGACCGCCTCGCGGGTAGAGAAATTGTCGGAGCAGTCCAGCACCAGGTCGACCGCCGCCACCGCAGCCACCAGCGAGTCCTCGTCCAGTGCCTGGCGGTGAGCAACCAGGCTGACTTCCGGGTTGATTGCCTGCAAGCGCTGCAAGGCCGAGTCGACCTTGCTCATGCCAACGCTGGCACTGTCGTGGATGACCTGGCGTTGCAGGTTGGTCAGGTCGACGGTGTCGAAGTCGGCCAGGTGCAGCTCACCCACGCCAGCGGCGGCCAGGTACAGGGCGACTGGCGAGCCCAGGCCACCCAGCCCGATGATCAGCGCTTTGCTCTGCTTGAGCCGCAGCTGGCCATCGATGTCGATCTGGGACAGCAGCACCTGGCGGCTGTAACGCAGCAGTTCCTGATCACTCAGCATGACAGTCGCCCCAGGGTAATGCGTTCATGGCCGCCCAGGTCCGTGCGGCTGGCCACCTCGATAAAGCCATGTTCAGCCAGCAGAGCACGTACCGCTGCCGCCTGATCGTAGCCATGTTCCAGCAGCAGCCAACCACCTGGCAACAAGTGCGCGGGGGCCTGGGCGGCGATCACGCGAAGGTCGTCCAGGCCATCGGCACCGGCCACCAGGGCACTGCTGGGTTCGAAGCGCACGTCGCCGGCCACCAGGTGCGGGTCTTCAGCGGCGATGTAGGGCGGGTTGCTGACAATGAGGTCGAAACGCTCCGCGGCCAGGCTGTCGAACCAGTGGCTCAGCCGTACCCGAGCGTTGGCCAGGCCCAACCGCTGGCGGTTGCGCTCGGCGAGGGCGGCAGCCTCCTCCACCCGGTCAACCGCTGTCACCTGCCAGGCCGGGCGCTCGCTGGCCAGCGCCAGAGCGATGGCACCCGTACCGGTACCCAGGTCGAGAACCTTGGCGGGCGAAGCGGGTTGCAGTTCAAGCGCCGTCTCGACCAGCAGTTCGGTATCCGGCCGCGGGATCAGGGTATGCGGCGCAACCTCCAGGTCGATCTTCCAGAAGCCCTGCAGCCCAAGGATATAGGCCACTGGCTCGCCGCCACGGCGGCGCTGCAGGTAGCCGGCATAGGTCTCGGCATCTTCGCTGCTGACGATACGCTCGGGCCAGGTATGCAGGTAGCTGCGCGATTTACCGATGGCCGCAGCCAGCAGCAGTTCGGCATCCAGGCGCTCAGTGGGCGATTCAGGCAACTGCGCGTTGCGCAACAGGCTGGCGATGACAGTCATCAGTCCCCCAAGGCGGCCAGTTGATCGGCCTGGTATTCGGCCAGCAGCGGTTCGATCACCGCGTCTACGCCACCGCTGAGGATGTCGTCCAACGAATACAGGGTCAGGTTGATGCGGTGATCGGTCACCCGCCCCTGTGGATAATTGTAGGTGCGGATGCGCTCGGAGCGGTCACCGGAACCCACCAGCAGCTTGCGCTCACTGGCAATGGCGTTCTGCGCGGCACTGGTCTGCATGTCGTTCAGCTTGGCCGACAGCCAGGACATGGCGCGAGCACGGTTCTTGTGCTGCGAGCGCTCCTCCTGGCATTCGACCACGATACCGGTGGGCAAGTGAGTGATACGGATCGCCGAATCGGTCTTGTTGACGTGCTGGCCGCCGGCACCGGAGGCACGGTAGGTATCCACGCGCAAGTCGGCCGGGTTGATTTCGATGGCGGCCTGCTCGTCCGGCTCGGGGAGCACCGCCACCGTGCACGCGGAAGTGTGGACACGGCCTTGGGACTCGGTCTCGGGCACACGCTGAACCCGGTGTGCACCGGACTCGAACTTGAGCTTGCCGTAGACATTCTCGCCCTCGACGCGGGCAATGATTTCCTTGTAGCCGCCGTGCTCGCCTTCGTTCTCGGACAAGATCTCCAGGCGCCAGCCGCGCTTTTCGGCGTAGCGCGAATACATGCGGAACAGGTCACCAGAGAAGATGGCTGCCTCGTCGCCACCGGTACCGGCGCGGATTTCGAGAAACACGTTGCGACCGTCGTTGGGGTCTTTGGGCAGCAGCATGCGTTGCAGCTGCGCCTCCAGGGTCAACAGTTGCTCCTTGGCTTCACGCACCTCTTCCACGGCCATTTCACGCAGGTCCGGGTCACTGTCCTTGAGCAGCGCCTGGGCGCCTTCGAGGTCGTCCTGGACTTTGCGCCACTCTTTATAAGCAGCGTAGACCGGCTCTACCTCGGCATACTCGCGGGAGTAGGCGCGAAAACGCGTCTGGTCGGAAATAACCTCGGCGTCACCGAGCAGGGCGGTGAGTTCTTCAAAACGGTCCTGGAGGATTTCCAGTTTGTTCAGCAGCGACGCTTTCATTGCGGGGATTTGTCCGTGGAGCCCTCGTTGAGGGCAAAGAGTTCCTGGGCCATGGCCAGCGCATCGAGGCGGCCCTCGGCCGAGAGCTTTTTCAGCTGCACGCTGGGCGCATGCAGGAGTTTGTTGGTCAGGCCCCGGGCCAGCTGGGCGAGCACGTCTTCGGGGTTGCCGCCATTGGCCAGCAGGCGCAGGGCCTTTTGCAGTTCTTCGTCGCGAAGGCGCTCACTTTGCTGGCGATAGGCCCTGAGCACGTCCACTGCAGCCAGTTCGCGCAGGCGCAGCATGAAGTCTTCGGCGCCCACGGATACCAGCTCTTCGGCCGCCTGAGCCGCGCCCTGGCGGCTCTTGAGGTTTTCCGCCACTACATCGTGCAGGTCGTCGACGGTGTACAGGTAGACATCATCCAGCTCGCCGACTTCGGTTTCAATATCGCGAGGGACAGCGATGTCGACCATGAAGATCGGCTTGTGTCGGCGCTGTTTCAGTGCGCTCTCGACCGCGCCCTTGCCCAGGATCGGCAACTGGCTGGCGGTGGAACTGATCACGATGTCACTGTTGGCCAGTTCCTGGGGGATGTCTGCCAGCAGCACGGCATGCGCGCCGAACTGCTCGGCCAGGATGCTGGCGCGCTCCAGGGTGCGGTTGGCCACCACGATACGGCGTACGCCCTGCTCGTGCAGGTGGCGGGCGACCAGGGTGATGGTTTCGCCGGCACCGATCAGCAGGGCCTGGCTGCGGCCCAGGTCGGCGAAAATCTGCTTGGCCAGGCTGACCGCGGCGAACGCAACCGAAACCGGGTTTTCACCGATGGCCGTATCGGTACGCACCTGCTTGGCGGCGCTGAAGGTGGCCTGGAACAGGCGCCCGAGCAAGGGCCCGACGGTACCGGCTTCGCGGGCCACGGCGTAGGCGGACTTCATCTGGCCGAGGATCTGAGGCTCACCGAGAACCAGCGAGTCCAGGCCCGAGGCCACACGCATCATGTGCTTCACGGCGTCGTGCTCTTCATGCACGTAGGCGCTGGCGCGCAGCTCGTCGATGCTGAGGCGGTGATAGTCGGCCAGCCACTGCAGCACGGCGTCGGCGGACAGGTGGTCCTGCTCTATATAGAGCTCACTGCGGTTGCAGGTCGACAGGATCGCCGCCTCGCGGCTGGACGTCAGTCGGCAGAGCTGCTGCAGGGCGTCTACCAGCTGCTCTGGGGTAAACGCCACGCGCTCGCGTACGTCTACCGAGGCAGTCTTATGGTTGATACCAAGTGCAAGAAAGGCCATGCAAGGTCGCTGGTTGTGACGGGAAGCCGATAATTGTCCTCTTTCGCAGGTTTCAGGACAACCACCGTTCGCTATTGTGCTGATAGTCCTGCGGCTATCGCCGCTCGCGGGCCAGCATCAGCGTTGATTTCAGGTTTCACTCCCGCTTTTGATCTGGCTTTTGATCTGGCTTTTGATCTTCGCGACTTCAGGAGGCCGAACGTAGGCCTTGCGGAGGGAGGTGACGGGCATGGATGCCCGTCAAGCGCTGGGCCCCAGGATGGGGCCTGCAGCGCGG
>NZ_JBICLK010000030.1:0-96130 GCF_043105275.1 Pseudomonas sp. TYF_14 | reverse complement strand
TGCTAATAAAACTAAACTTGCTAAAAGCACTATTGGCGATTATACGAAAACCTTCGATAACTACATCAGGCCTATGTATGGTGATCTAGCGTTGATCGCTGTGACGAATGACATTGTGCTTGAACTGCATGCTAAAACAACTGCCCCAGTGATGAGGGCTAGCGGGAAAATGAGTCAGCCGCGCAACCGTTCGGCTAATAAAGCGGTTTCGTTATTGGGCTCGGTTTTCTCTTATGCCATCGTTTTTTATAAGGATGAAGCCGGGGCACGTATTTATACTTACAATCCAGTGGATATCATGACTGCGCTTGGCAATTGGCATGACAATAAGCGTGACAAAATTCGGGTAAATCCAAACGAGCTTGGAGCTGTTATCTCAAATGCAATCGAAATTGGTGATGCTCAGCCACGGCGCGAAGTCCCAACCTCATTTAAAACCGCATCAGCAGCTGTTCTCTTTATGCTTTTTTCGGGTGTTCGTCCTGGCGAAATTGAGAAGATCAGGAAAGATTATGTTTGTCATAAAACCAGGTCTATTATATTCCCTCCTCGCGACAAAGCTGATGAGTCTGATGCGCTAAAAAACTCAGAGGAATTCCACTTGGTACTCAATGACTCTGCGTATTGTCAATTGCTATATGCGATGAGGCAAACTAGCGGTGATTACGTATTTGCTGGCGTCGACCAACCCAAGATTAGTGAGTCGAATGTCAGGGACTTTTTGACTAAAGTTTCTAGAAGTCTTATCGATAGGAAGCATCTCCCACGGAAAATTCTTCGAGCCAGTTTCATTTCTATTGCTGAGCGTGCTGAGGTTGGAGCGTTTTATATTAAAGTTCTCTGCAATCATGACGGGGAGGGGCAGTCCGTGGACGTTACCGACGGCTATAAAACTGCATATCTCTCAGAGATTCGGCGAGCTGCAATTAGGGTCGAAGAAGAGATTTATTCCAACGCTCAGGTTGATAAAGAACATGTTTGTCGTGGCTTTCTGCACACTTTGAGACCTCTCGACACTAAAATACTTGACGCAAAGTCAGTATCGCTCTAGCGCCGATTCGCACTACCTGTAAGCGAAAACGCAATAGTTGCTTGCGACGTCGCAGTATTGTCTTGTGGTTTTGCACTCGATTACTGTGATTTCGCTTTGTGTTCTTGCGGTTTTGCAATCTTGTACTGCGATTTCGCATTCACACCTTGCGAAGGTTTGGTTATATATTCAACTTTCTGGAATTAATTGTTGAGACACTAAAATCTCCAAGTGCACAATAAGTTTAGAGCCTCTTTTTAGCCAGGTGTGTCTGTGGCAGACAATTAAGGCTGCTCACATCCCTACGGGTGTTGCGTTAGAGTAAAGCTCATATAAAAACAATAAGGTGGGTCAGATGAAAAGCCAAGTTAAGCAAAACAAAGACTCAAGGATCACTATTCGACTCACAAAGTCAGAGTTACAGATCCTTGAAGCCAAGATGACTGAGGCTGGCTACAAGTCCGCAAGCGCGTTTATAAGAGACTTTGTTGCCAGTGGTCAGGTTAAGCTCAAAGTCTCCCAAGATGTTGTACAGATCGCCCGCGAGCTGATGAACCTTGCATCTATGATCAACGCCGACCGCCCAGGCAGCCAACTTCTGGAAAAGGTGAAGTACATAGCACAGGTAAACCTTGAGGGTGTGCAATGATCGGCAAGATCTTCCCAAAAAGCGCCGGCTCGTTCAAAGCCCGTATCAGGTACATCTTCGGCTGCACAAAGCACGATCATGAAATCTCCGGCATCCGAACGATAAGCTTTAACACAAAGAGCGAAGACCCTCTGCCTGCTGTACTGCAGGGGGATGAGTCAGACCTGTCCGACATGATCAAAGAATTCGACCAAGTAGAGGCCCTCAGACGCCTGTCCATAGACTCAGACAAGCCCATAAAGCCTGTCTTTCATGCAATGCTGTCCCTACGCCCTGGAGAGTCGCTGACAGTTGCTCAGTGGCGCACAGCTGTCCAGACGTACCTAGCAGATCTGGGGTTTGACGAGACAACCCAGCACGTAGCTGTAATGCATCAAGACAAAGATCACCAGCATGTCCACATCGTCGTAAACCGCATCCGCCTCAACGACGACTTCGGAATAGTCAAAGATAGCAACGAGCGAAGCGTGAGTCTTGACTCCGTTTCTCGGATCGAAGACCGATTTGGCCTGTATAAGGCGCCGAAACCCAAAGACACATGGGGCGTCTCGATTACCCATGCCGAATTGCAGGCATCAATCCGCGACGATGATCTACCACTGAAGCACAAGATGATCGCGAAAATCGCCGGAGCAATCGAACGTACCCAGGCAACAAATGGCGACATGTTTGACTTCGTCAGGGCACTCAGAAAGCAAAAGGTATTCATCAACCTGACCCTAGACGAAGAAGGTCAACCCAAAGGTATTTCTTTCGAATTTGACGGCAAACATATAAGCGGCAGAAAGCTCAAGCGTTCAAGGCTGACGTGGCACAAGCTAACGATCCAAGAGGGAATTCACTATGACCCCGAAAGCATTCACGAACTTCAGGTTGAGATTGCTAAAAGAGATAGAGAGAAGCAAGAAAGAGCTCGATTCTACTACTACGAGTTCTCAAGTAGAGGGAGGGGTAAAAGGCTCTACATTAGATACACCGCTAAGCAAGTCGAAATCTTCAAGCTGATTGAGGATATGCTTCGGCTGCTTAATTTGTTTTTTGGTGAGGGTTTTAAGGCGAGGTTGATGCAGCCTGCAAGCTATTTCGTTGAGTATTCCCCTGGGCGTGGCAAGCAATACTATGAAGGGCTCATGTCGAGTTTTTCGCCTCACTTATAATGTCGAGCTGTATATAAATATGAACTTAAGTTTTGATGTGGCCAGTTTCATGAAATTGAATGTATTGCTTTATTGTGTTGCCTCATTGCTTGCTTGTGTCACTGCTGTGTCGGTAAGTATTGGGGTGTATGCGCTAGTTGAGAATAAAGGATTTGCATTATTGTTTGCGTTCGCTGCTGTGTTGCTTGACTTGTTTAAGTGCCTTGCGTGGTCTGTTATTCCAAAACTCCGCAGCATCTTGACGATTGGCGGAATCGCGATCTCAGCGGTCATCTTGAGCGCGGTTAGTGGGTGGGCTACATACGACCGTCTGATGTCATCAATTCTGGATAGTCAGAGTCAAGTTAAGGCTTTGTCTGAACAGCGAGCTAGTTTTCTGAAGAGTAGGGTCGCAAGTGATACGGCACTTATTACTCGCTTAGATTCAGAAGCCGAAAGTGTCCGCAGGCAAGCAGCTGGACTCAGATCTTCCGGAGTTGTTTCCAAAGCGCTTTCATACGAAGAGTCTTCCCATGCTCGAATCTCCAAAGAGCGAGATAGTGCTATTGAGAGAATGAATCAGGACTCATCAGAAATTTCGCGAATTCAATCTGTTAATGGCAAAGCATCATCCATTAGCCCTGAGTTTTCCACGTGGCTATGCTTGGGTTTCTCTCTGGCACTGGAAATCGTGCCTGCTCTGATCTTGATTTCTCTTCGTGACCTCTCGAAATCCAGAATTTCCGGGGATTTCTCACAAGCTCAATTTATGCAAAGTTCACAGCCAGATCACTCTCTGGAAAAGCCAGCATTTCCGCAGTCGGATGACCCTCGAGAAACCCAAAAAACTGTAGAAACTGTACCGTTGTCTAATGATGAGTTTTTGGTTTCTCTGCTCAAGGATTTGAGCGTGATGGAAGCTGGCACGCCGGTTCCGTTGAAAGAGTTCGCAAAAAATAACAGGATCGGAAATGTTAGAGCTGGGGTTGTTTTTAAGGCTGCAGTTGCTGAGGGTAGACTGCGGAAAACTACAGTAGGTTATGTCGCAACCTAATGTTAAGTGGGCGACCGATACTTCGTGTTATTGCTCTCAATCTAGAGCATTTCAAGCTGAACGACTTTGGTTTGGTGCTACTAGGTCTTCTAGCCAATCTTGATGGCCATTGATCATCGGGTTTGGCTTGGTGCGAGCCAGCTCTTCAGGTGGTTGGCCGTTCTGAGTTTCTTGGGTAAAAATTCGCACTCGGCCATTATCTAGATTCTCAATCAACCAAGCATGATGAACATCAAAGCGCGTTTCGCCTTGGCCTGCCCAGCCATGGCAAGTAATTCTTCTTGGGTGTCAATTAACCGGTGGAACGTATTCGTTACATTGAGCTTCGACGGAGAAGCCAAATGTTTCGAACTAAAAGCGCGTCCCGTCAGCCAAACCTGCACCTTCTTGGTCAAGGAAAAAGATTGAGGATGGAGCAGTAGTGGTGAGCTTCCATCTGCACATCCGGATGGTCGTGGTAGAAATGGAAGCCATCCTAATTTGCGTTGATGTCCTCAATGGGCGGCTTGGATTGCAGGGTCGCAGCACCAGCGTCCAGCAACTGGGTTTTTGGTGACTCTGGTCGGCCCGGATCTCTACAGGAGACTTCGTTTCGTGAGCGGAGCAGCGTTAGACGACAAGGACAGTGGCTAGCCCTGCATGACGTTGAAAGTCAGTCGTCCGATACATGATGCCAAAACCGACGCAATGTCGACTCCGGCATCCCCAGCTGCCTTGCAGCCTCAACCTGAGTGAGTCCTTTAGCTTTTAGCTTTTGGACTGCCTCCAGCTTTTCCCTTGCTCCAGAGATGTTCATTGGGGGCAGCCGCTCTGGCTCGGCGGGGACAGCGACATCAGCTAGATCCAGGCCCTCAACCTCAGCTAGCGAAGCCAGAAGAATATCTCTGGCCGTGCGACGGTCGTGAGAGGCAATGGTCAGGGCGACGAGGGTCACGGTCTCAATCTCGAGCCCAGCAGCGAGTTTGTAGCTGGTCCCCAAGGAAACGGAACTCCTAGCCATCTCCAATTTACTCACTGTCTGCTGGTTCACATGCTTGGTCATGGCAGGCTGAGTTATCCCTTTACGCAGGCGCAACAACTGAAGCACGGCAGCGAAGGAGTAGCGGAGCGACATTACGAATCCCCAAAAACCAAGATGTATGCCCCGTTTGCTTGCCGCCAAACAAACGTCTATAGTTGTCCTTTTGGCGGTACGCTGGCCTAGCTGGCAATTTATGGTTAATAAAATACGGGGATATGCTTGATGGAAGGCCCACTCAGCCACGTGCTATTGGGGGAGGGAGGCGTTGACCTGGTCGGCTCTGACCTGACCCTTGAAGGTGTGCTTCTCGCCGCAAAGGGGCACTACAAGCGGATGCCTCTTTGCGTTGTAGAAGAGTGGGTGATCATGGATGCCATCCTCACGGAGGACGAATTAGCCAAGGTAGCTGCTGCTGGATGCCAGCCTATGTTCCTGTTTGCCCACAGGGTTGTTCACGACGAGCAGCGGCGCTTCGAGCCTGGCCACTGGGTTAGGTCAACAATCGCTCGAACATTCAAGGAAGGATATCTCTTCGAGACGAGGAATACGGTCTATGTGCTGAAGGGCCCTGGGTACCGTAAGTCCTCGAGCCTGCAAGGCATCTTCTCAATCTTCTAGGTGTCGCGGCCCCGCTTGTGACGACTCGACTGTTTCAGAGATCAAGATATGTTCCGTTCGCACCAAGCTGACATGGCTGGCATCCCTGGCATGTTCGGCGATGGTCTTATGCATTGGCATGGCGTTTCCAGGGCGCTTGCTACCCACTGGTACCACGTGAGCGTCCAGCGTCTTCATGAAGGTCAATTCAGGAACTATGAAGAAATGCTCAATGACGAGACCCGGCTCGTTGAGTTGCTAGTGGCGCAAGATGAAACCTTGGTTGTTCAGGAAGTCCAAGCGGTAACACCCGGCTGGATGAACAAAAGCGATGGCTGGAAGATGGAGAAGCTGGTGTCTCTCTCCATGGGCTTCAGCGTGGATGAAGTGCCGGTCTCGATCCTTGAGGTTGAGGGCGGTGAGGTTTACATCGACTCGCATGAACCAAGCCGCAAAGATGAGTCCTTGACTGGCTTGAAAGAGCTGTATCGTAGTCGTACCAAGAAATCCACTTCAACTGCAGGGCTCGGAGGCTGTAACAATGTCTGACGACAATCGAGTTGAGGTCGACTTTTACACTAAGCGCTACTCTGATTTTGACCTGATTCGCATAGCAAGAGCGGTTGGTCAGAAGTATGAAGATGACGTTACTGCGTTTCTTGTTAACGTCCAGATTCATAAAACTACGGCGGTGGGTATCGTGTTCGGTCATGTCCGTCAAGGGCCCCACGGGCGTTTTGCTGACGGGCACCTGATCCAAACTTCCGATATCCTAGGTGTAAAAAAGGAAGGGAAGTTTTGGGTGATCACGACCATCCATTCTAGGTATGTGGTGGCTACATTCCGCCGTGATGGAGGGCGTCGGAGCTTAAGAGATTTTTGCCTGCACGTGGGCAATCGCTACCCTAACACATAACTGCATTATGAAATCCAGCCTGGGCACGCCGAGTTGTGCCCATGGCGTTATCGTGCCTGAAATTCAGGTAAAGCAAGGAGCTGTAAGTGTTTATAAAGTTTGAATACCTGAAATTTTCGGGCTGCCTAGAGGACATACGAGTTTTCGAGCATCTCACGGGTTTCGTGCAGGTCATCATGAAAATCGACGGGGTGTTAATCCCCAACTGCAAGATCCCAATCCAGATCTATGAAGACCTGGAGCAAGGGGCTCATGTTGAGTTCTATGCTCTCGTGCAGAACTCAAAAAATAAGGTCAAAAATACTGCAATCGTCCTGGCAGCGAAGACCGCGAGCGGACGGCTCCTCCGTGTGCCCAGCATGAGATATAAAGTGCAGCTGCACTTCTGGGTGATTGCTGCGATATGGGGTACTGTGGCATTTGTTTTGAGTTGGATTGCCCTGGTCTTTGGAGCAGATTTTTTGATCGACGGTCGCTCGACGTCGCAGCAGTGGAATTTTATAAACTGGGGAGCCTCGGTGATAGGCATTTTGACTGGAGGGTTCTTTGTGGGTTGTGGTGTCTACCTCTTCCACAAAACCTCAGTTCTCGATACGTGGAAGTCGATAGCTCCCGCCTTATTGGTAGAGCGGTTCAGTAAGCTTCACCGCTGATTTGGGTGACCCTTCGGGTACGGCTGTCGTAAACCAAGCCCAGTTGGAACTGGGCTTGGCCCTCCGGGCCACCTCTACGGCCATCGTGGCCTGCGCGCTCCGCTTGCTGGGTTAACCCACTAAGGATGACAGGAGTTGCTCTTGTGCCATGACATCAAAGCTGACAATTCCACCTTCCCAACCTTAGACCTAAGACTCAGCCCACTATTCGTAGGCTGGTATCTAGTCGACCCTAAATACAAAAGCAGCGTAAACGCTGGGTTTTATTCAGTGACTACCGGTCATGCTAGGTTCTAGCGTTGATCCAATTAATAACTGTCTGATCAATCCAGCCATCAAAGTACGGTTTTTCAAGCTTGGTGACCACCACTCGATCATTTTTATCAAGCTTGGTCGATAAATCCTTATAAAGATCAGTGGCGTTTTTTTGGCTTTCGATGAAGCGAACTGATTCAAGGCCCTGGTCTTTAATATTGGGGTGGCGCTCTAGATGGTCGACGAACGCTTTGCGCGCCTGGTTGTAATTTTGTCGCTCATTGTTGAGATTCCAAGTAACCATATAGATCGGCATATACAACTCCTTCAGTTGTTTTATGGCTGCTTCTGATCCAGGTTTTTAGGGGCTTATTCTTTCTTGCTGGTGAGTCTCAGTTTTGGCATAAGTAAAGCTAATGAATTTTCAAAATTGTTACTTGAATGGTAGTGCCTAAACTAATTTCGCTTAGGCATGCAGGGTGAGTCTTATCTTCCGCAGGCAGGGCATCCGCCAGGGATTGGCGCAAAGTTAATGGTGGTCGAATTCTCCATGGACTCAAGTCCGAAGCTCTTGATGATTCGGCTCTCATTTAATGGGCCAGGAGCAGTTTGAAGCTTGGCTACGACCTCTACAACCTTGCGGCGCTCAGATGGGCTGAGCTTCAAAAAGGCACCTACAATTTTCGAGACATTATCAGTCATGTTGATCTCCTTGGTTAAAAATCGCCGCAGCCATCACACTTAGAGGGCTTCAAAGACATAGGGGTAATACTGCAGACCGAACATGGCTTGCGATAGTAATGCAAGCTTTTACGGTTGGCATATCTCTTTTCTTTATCCGAGATGCTTTTCGTCAGGTCAACTAGCTCTCTGGCTTGATAATCGGCCACTGCCGACCTGAACAGCTCTGGTATTTTTTGGGCCTCATCCTGAGGGATGTTCTTGAAACGGTTGTAGAGTTCCGTGTTCGCTTTTGTGGACTCTAGGGCATACTCATACTGTTCGTCCCAGCGAGCCACCAACGACCACACTGAAAGCGTCAGCTGTACGAGGCCAACCAGGCCGGCGCAGGTCAATGCATAGGGGAGAATCACAGCGCCGGTACCGAAGGCGAGTACGGTTCCCCCTATTAGTACCGGCGAGATGATGCCTAGGAAAGTGATCCAAGTCCGGAGTTTTTGAAGGTTTTTAGCACGTTTTTCGAAAATCTGTGCAGTTCCGAAGCAGTGGAATTCTTTGCCCCAACATTCCGTCTTATAATCCATTACTCCAATTTCCGTATCAAAATATTGAAAAAACGCTTGATGATGGCACTGTGATATGGCCTGGTCAAGATAGTTTTTGAATCGACATAATTTGGGCTATGGGCGTAAGTCAGTCTGGTGCAGGTTGCATGCCGTAGCGAGAGTAGCCAAGCGGCTACGTGAAACCAAGAGCCTTGTTGGCGGCCTTTTGTGCCGATGTGGTTTAAAACCCCAGGCAAGATACCTACTCATCCATCAATCATGAATACTGCGAAGCCATCCCATGAATTCCCAACTGTTCCTCTCAACTATTGCTACGAACTGATGCTCACTACGCTGCGACGAGCACACCAGTGCGCAAGGTCTTACCAACTTCAAGTCTGAGATACGGCCTGAATGACGTCCATGAATCTAGCAAGGGTATTGCTCGCCTGAGTCCTAACTAGCCTCTACGCAGCAGAGCGCGTCGCCTTTGATTTGCGGAGTTATGCATTGACGTCCCAAAGTGAAGCTCGATAAAAATTGCAATAATGTCAGATTGACATTGTGGGTGATAGTGAACATATTCCTGTGGCCCAAAGTTCCGCAGTCTTGGGTAATCAATTTTCATTTACAGGGATTTTTGTATGGCCAAGAAGCCTGCGGTAGCTGAAATTGTTCCACTGATTGAAGAGGGTACCCCACGCCCAAGACTGCATAAGCTCATCATTCAGAATTTTCGGTCAATCGGTTCCACGCCGGTTGAGATCGAACTGGATGACATCGTTGTGTTGGTGGGTGCCAACAATGCCGGTAAAAGTAGCATCTTACGAGCCTATGAAATCGTGATGTCCCACGGGTCGGCTGCCGGAAAGCTGAGCATCAACGACTTCCCAAACGGCGTAGTAGAGAGGGAAGCGCTTCCGACCATTGAGCTTCAAACCATCGTATTCAGCGATGCGCCAGGAGCGCGCTGGCTTGATGCTAAGGCCAACGGGGAGTTTCTGATTCGCGAGCGGTGGATTTGGGACAGTCCAACCAAGGATCCGGTGCGGCAGGGCTTCGATGTGCAAAAGGGCGACTGGGATGTACAGGTGCCTTGGGGGGCGCCAAACGTTGCTAACGCTAAACGCCCGCGCCCTCATCGCATCGACGCGTTTGCTTCACCCGATACTCAAGCGAATGAAATCGTCAACCTGATCAGCTCTTTGCTGAAGGAGCGTGTCCAACAGATTAAGTCGGATCCTGCTCAAGCGCTTTCTGACTACGAGCTTGTAATCGAGAAGATTAAACTGCTCCAGACGAAAGCTGTGGAAGCGACTGAGGCAGAAGTTGCATCCATCGAGTCTGAGATTACCAAGTATCTCGACCGCCTGTTCCCGAACCACCACGTGAAGTTTGATGCCAAACCTGAGCTGGACATCGAAAAGGCCTACACCCCGTTTAAAACCACTGCCGATCTGCTGATGGGGCCAAAGGATGGTTACCTGTCAGGCATTGCCAACCAGGGTAGTGGTGCACGTCGAACCTTGCTCTGGGCAGCCTTGAAATACCTGTCGGAGGCCAAGGATAGCGAAGGCACTAGGCCGCACGTCCTGCTGTTGGATGAGCCTGAGATTTGCCTTCATCCCTCTGCCATTCGTGAGGCCAGAGCAGTGCTCTACGATCTGCCGCAGACCGGCAACTGGCAGGTGATGATTACCTCCCATTCACCGATCTTTATCGATCTGTCCAAGGACAACACCACCATCGTTCGTGTGTACCGTGGCGAAGGCAACGAGGTGGAAAGCACGACCTTGTACAGACCTATCCGTGCCAAACTGGACGATGACGATAAGAAAAATCTCAAAATGCTCAACGTGTGTGATCCTTACGTGAACGAGTTCTTCTTCGGGGGACGTCAAATCATCGTAGAGGGCGACACCGAGTACACGGCATTCTCGATCATTAGGGACATGTATCTTGACGAGTACAAGGATGTTCAAATCATCCGTGCTCGTGGCAAGGGGATCATTCCGTCCCTGGCAAAAGTCCTTCTGCAATTCTCGAAGCAGTTCACCATTTTGCATGATACGGACAGCCCTCTCACGGTGGCCGGAAAAGGCAACCCGGCATGGGGGATGAACAGCACCATCGCCTCCGTGCTGAAACTCGACAATGCGGAAGGTCGTGTCAGGCTCGTAGCATGCCGGACGTGTTTCGAAACAGCCCTGTTCGGTAAAGAGTCCAAGGATGAAAAACCTTATCGAGCATTCGTGCGAATCCAGAATGACGCTGAGTCTGCTGAGAAGGTGAAGGTATTGTTGGACTACCTGCTCGATGCCTCGAAACCGAAGCCTGGTAATTGCCTTGAGTGGACGGCAATCGAAGATCTGGAGGAGGCTGGTTAGAGCGACTTTGGTGGCGGCCACCATCGATGAACAGATGGTGGTCGGTCACGCCATGGCTGATGAGGAGGGAATATGTCATCCCTACTGAATGGTCTTCACCATGCTCCTGGATACCCAGCCCTGGATCTCAATACCTTCGTGCTTGTAAATGACCTCCAGCCAGGTTTTGTCGCTCGAGTCTACAATTTCCAGCACGGCATATTGCTTTAAAGGCATGATCACCTCGGCCTTCATGCTTGGCGAGTAGCGAAGGTTTACGTTGTCCCTGGCCACGAGCCTCACACGCGCCTTGGCGCTTTTAGGCATATGGCACATCGAGGAACGAACCAGCCTGTGGGCCTCTGCAGTAGAATCCGATTGAAGGGTAAGATCGTTGAGATCACACAGCCCGTCCTTGAAGTCTTTCCACTGGCTCACATGCGCCAAGGTGCCTGACAGGAAACTCAGGATGCAGCAAAGCAGGAGGAACGCGGCAGGCGAAAGCGGCTTGCGATTCTCCTTGCCGTCGAGTGCATCAATGATCTCTGTTTGAAGTGACGCATCCTGGACGGGCTGAACGTCATAGCGAGCTGCCGGCTCCCGAACCAAGGCTGTCTGGTCGACGATTTCATATTCTTCAAACAGTCTGGCTAGCTTGCTCGCAGACGTGCGTTCGAGTGCCTCGAACAACGGAGACTCTGCAAGGATGGCTACCTGCTTCATCATTTCGCTGTACTTCGGCGTAACGTGCAGCTTTGCTAACCCCTCAGTGACGCTGTGCATCTGTGCGAAGCTCGCCAGCCTAGCCTGGGTTGCTTCATTTTCTGCCCAGATACTGCGGAAAGATTTCAGTCCATCTAGTGCTTGAATCTGGGCCGAGATCCTTTCCATCGCTTGTGTAGCCGCGCTCTCGAAGGTGGGGAACTGCAATCCTGAAATACTCCCAAACGGCTGAAATAAAGGGCTGGAGGTTAGTCGCGTGATGGCTTCAATCTGCTTGATCGGATAGAGGTTTTCCATCGCACGCATTGCTGCAGCCGCTGGTGCCATGGCCTTGTCCGCGAACTCCCGAATTTGCTTAAGGGATTTTCCATACGAGTCATCAAGCAGAGAGCTAGTCACCCGGGCCTTTTCTAATAGAGCCTGGGTGCCGGTATAGCTTGCCTGGAAAGACTTGATGGCTTTGATGGATGAGCTGTCGATAGGAGGTGGAGGAGAGAGGGTCTCGCTCGCCATTCTCTGGAGGACTGCCAATTCTTGGTGCGTTCTTTCCGCTTCAGCCTGTTTGATGGCTTCTATGTAATCAGCTACCTGCTGAAGTCGTTCGTCTTGCTTCGACACCGTCCCACCCCAAGTCTTCGGCTCAGGTCAAAAGGATACCCGTTCCGGTTCCGCATGGGCGATGGGTTTTCCGGGGGAATGAGTGAAGATATGGATGTACTTTTCAAGCCACGTTAAGGGTTCGGGCGCGCCGCCTCGCGGCCAGGCTGTCGTAAACCGAGCCTTGACGTTCCGCCCAGTCTCGGCCCTTGCGGGCGTCCATCCTTTTCGCCTCCGGTCATCTTGGCCTGCGCGCTCCGCTTGCTTGGGGACAAGTCCATCCTGGAAAGGTTTGTCAGTCATTCAAAGGTCATGATCAATTGGCTGTAGCCAGATAAGAATACACTTCATGGCGGATATAACAGGATATCTAGAGCATACTCTTAACTACCTGCCGCATTATCTTTGGCGCTTGGTTGTGCGAAATATATTGACTTGCCAGTATTCAGTTAATTATACTCGCACCATCTTGAACTGAAGCACTCCAGATCACTGCTAACGCAACATCTTGTAAGCCCTGTGACCTTCATAGAGGCGCGTTCCGACGATACGGAATATCCAGGAACGTGTAAAAGCCCCGTAAAGGGGCTTTTTTTCGCCTGCATTTTGGGATGAGTAATCTCTTGCGTCAGCCATGCAATGTGCTTTCGCTATTGAAAATTCCGGAGAAATTCAAATTCTGCGCTCAAGGTTTTCCAAAACAAGCCGTTTTGGTAGGTAAGCGTCTTTTTCCTGCGTGCATTTGAATCCTAGCAATGCAAGCGCACCGTTTTATTCGAGGCTACCTCGTCCTCTAATGATCCAGACAATGATGAGAGCTACGAGGCTTCCGTGAGCCTCACCAACACTGGCCTCATTGATGCATGGCTAAATGATTTCCGAGTAGCTCTACGCCCTGCCAGGCCCATCAAATGGTTGGCAGACCAGCTCTGGACTGCGGCGTTTTTGGCAGCAAAGCTAGCTAAAGGTAAGAGCTGATTTAGATTATCCATGCGTTACGGAGAGGGGAGCAACTGCGGGGCGCATTAGTTTGATAGCGATTACCTAGTGGTGACCACTCCATTACAGTTGCCCCCAGGACGTTGATCCTTATGCTATCTCTGCATTAGCCATCGAGAGAGGTTCGGATAAGGTAAGCCTGGGCCGACAATTACCTGGCATCACTCTCTTCCAGTATGGCCATGCTTCGAAAATTTTATTTGCTCTAAAGCTTACGCATAAATTTACCGTTTTATGTAAATGTATATGGTGAAGAGAAGTAATCCTAATAGGCAAACAACGCTTTGAGTCGCTCCTAGGGCAATGCTAGTAGGAACATTTGGAGTTGATACGATCCAAGTGGAAGCTGCGCCTAGACCCATAGTGAGGAAACCGAGTAAAGCTGAAGCTAAACCCGCTTCCTTGCCGAATGGCCCCATTGTAATAGCCGTTCCGAGAGGGTTTGCAAGCCCCATCCCCCAAAGGAAGAGTACCATTGACAGAGAGTACCATCCCAAACCTGGTTCTTTCGGCCCTATCATCAATAATACCCCGGCTATGAAAGCGGTGGATAGACCGGCTAGTGCTACGGCTTGCCCCCCAAATCGATGAGCCAAGCGGGGCGCTGCCATGCCTGCTGCAAAGACTATGAACACCGTTGCTGCAAAATAGAGACCCATTTGTAATGACGTGAGACCAATACCCGTCATCAATATGGCAGGTGTCGCACCGAAAGAGGCGAAAAGTCCGCTCATCAAAAGACTCGTTGCCAGCGCAGGTAGAATAAATTTCCTGTCACCAAGAAGCTTGCCATAAGCTTTGATAATAGCTCGCGTGGACTGAATAGCGCGACGGCTGACGGGCAGAGTTTCTCCTACACCTCTTACATAAAATATTGCGATCAAAACAGCACTAATACCTACTGCGACAAAAAGGGCGCGCCATCCTAAAGTTGTGTTGAGGACGCTTCCTATCAAAGGCGAAAACCCAGGCGCTGTCGCTGTAGCAATCATGGTCAGCGACAACGCCTTCGCCAACGTTTCGCCACTGTATAGATCCCGCGCTATCGCCCGTGACAATACGCCCGCTGCACATACTCCAAGTGCTTGAATAATGCGCCCGATAATAAGCATGCCGAGCGTGCTTGCGGTACTTGCCCAAAAAGTCCCTGCTACAAAAATTATCAGCCCCCCGACCACTAGCTTCATGCGCCCATAGCGGTCTGCCAGTGGCCCGACCACCAACTGTGCCAACGCGTATGTGATGAAGAAACTTGAAAGGGTGAGCCCAAGCTCCTGGGGTTTAACGTTGAGTTGGCCTGCAATATCAGGGAATGCGGGAAGGATGATATTTGTGGACAAGTTGCTTATAGCCGCAAGGCTTGCGAGTAGGACAATCACCTTTGTCGAGAGAGTATCAGCGAATCGATGTCGGACTTCACGCTCCTCCGTTCGAGCTTCGAGCTGGATCTTCATACACTGGCCTCCCAACGGCGAAACAGTGCGCTGGCATTCACTCCGCCAAAACCAAAACCGTTAGATAGCGCATACGTCATTGTTTTTTTGCGGGCGCACAGCGCGACGAGATCAAGACCTTCTGCCGCCTCATCGATCTGCGTTAGGTTCAGAGTGGGTGGTATCATCTGATCGCGTAATGCAAGTATCGTGAAGATAGCTTCAACACCTCCTGCAGCACCCAGAAGGTGGCCGGTGGCCGATTTCGTTGACGTTATCGCTACACCGCTGTCGGTGCCGAATACCGCACGAATCGCCGCTAACTCACCTTTGTCACCAACTTGCGTGGCGGTGGCATGTGCATTGATATGATCCACTGCCTGGGGAGCTACGCCAGCTTGTTGAAGGGCCTGCTGCATAGCGCGACTGGCACCACTGCCGTCCTCCGGGCCAGCGGTGAGATGATAGGCATCTGCGCTCGTTCCGTAACCGACTAGCTCGGCCAGAGGATGAGCACCACGAGCCAGCGCATGTTCAAGAGATTCAATCACCAGCAGACCCGCGCCCTCAGCCATGACAAATCCATCACGTAGATCGTCGAAGGGGCGTGATGCTTCGTGTGGATTATTCAGGTCTCTTGTAGAAAGCGCCCGTGCCGCTGCGAAGCAGCCCAGTGTGACGCGATCAATAGCCGCTTCGGTGCCCCCGCAAATGGCGATATCCGCTTCACCGCTTCTGATGATTCGAGCGGCGTCGCCGATGGCCTGAACGCCTGCGGCACATGCTGTGACAGGAGCGCCGAGTGGCCCCTGAAAGCCGAAGCGTATCGAAACATGACCTGCTGCCATGTTGGCCAGGAAGGATGGGGCGGTGAATGGCGACAACCTGCGTGGGCCACGGGTATCGGTAGTGCGTACCGCATCGGCAATAGCACCGAAACCGCCCACCCCAGAGGCGATGACTGTAGCAGTGCGTGAGCGCTGCTCCTGTGTGACCGGTTTCCAGTCAGCTTGCTGGAGAGCTTCATCGGCAGCTACCAGAGCGAACTCGATGAACCGATCCATTTTCTTGCGCTCTTTGGCTGCTATCAGAAGGTCTGGGTGAAACCCTGCTACTGCATCCTTTTCAATCGACGGCACCCGTCCACCAACGGTGACACCAGTACCTTCGACGATGTCGTCGGGCAGCTTGACTATCCCGGATTGGCCAGAGAGTAATCTACGCCATACCTCTTCAATACCGCAGCCCAATGGACTAACTATACCGGCGCCCGTTACCACGATGCGCTTATGAGTCATGTCTTGCTTCATATCTATCTCTCGTAAGGTCAAGCGCCTGCCCCAAGTAAGCTCGAACCAGGCGCCGATTGTTCGATCAGGCTTGGCCTGGCGCGCCGCTCGCATCCTTGCGTCTTTGCGGGCCAATCTTGAACCAGATGGAATACATCGCTGGCAGGAACACAAGCGTCATAATCGTGCCTACGAAGGTGCCGCCGATGAGGGTGTAGGCCAGCGTGCCCCAGAACACGGAGTGGGTTAGCGGGATGAATGCCAGGATTGCTGCCAATGCGGTCAATAGGACGGGGCGTGCTCGCTGTACGGTGGCCTCGACCACAGCGTCGAATGGCGTGAGTCCATCGACTTGGTTGTTATGAATCTGTCCGATGAGAATCAGCGTATTGCGCATCAGGATGCCCGAGAGCGCGATCAAGCCGACTAGCGCATTTATGCCAAATGGCTGGCCGAAGAGCAGCAACATCGGCACTACGCCGATCAACCCCAGCGGAGAGGTCAGGAAGACCATGACCATGGCCGAGATTGAGCGCACTTGGAGGATGATGATCAATAGAGTAAGAGCCACCATGATCGGTAGCAGCGGCACAATTGCTTGGCTGGCTTTGCCAGATTCTTCGATAGCGCCGGCCATCTCGATCTTGTAACCCGTTGGCAGTGACTCGATGATGGGTTGGAGCTCTTTCCACATCGCCATGGAAACGTCAGGCGGCTGCAAACCTTCTGCTATGTCACCACGCACGGTGATGGTAGGCGTGCGATCACGCCGACGCAGTATTGGGTCTTCTCCTCGAATGCTGACATCACCGACTTGTGACAACGGAATACGTTGGCCACCAGAGCCAACCAAAGTGAAAGCTTCAATTTTTGCCGGATCAAGACGGGCTTCTCCCGCTGCACGGCCCACAACCTGGACTGTACGAATGTTCTCACGTACCGAGGTGATTGGCGCTCCGCTAAGCAAGAACTGCAACTGCTGCGATACGGCTTCAGATGTCAGGCCCACCGCCTGCAAGCGATCTTGGTCTAGCGAGAAGTGGAGTGTCGGTACAAGCGAGCCCCAGTCTGTATTAACTGTCTTCATCATAGGGCTCGCATACAGCACGCCCTTCACTCGGTCGGCGATCTGACGAAGTTGCGACGAGTCTGGCCCCATCACCCGGTATGCGACGGGATAGGGGGAATAGGGGCCGAAGACCAGCTGTGTCACTCTCACTTGAGCTTCCGGAGCCAGTCCTTCAGATGCAGCTTCCCTAAGTCGGTGCTTCAAAGCTTCGCGGGCTTCCTGGTTTTCAGTCAGGACGACAATTTTTGCGAACGACGGATCTGGTAGTTCAGGCGCCATTGCTAAAAAGAATCGAGGAGAGCCCTGGCCAATGTAGCTGGTGACAATTTTCGCCTCCTTCTGCTCGCGGAGCCACGATTCAACCTTGGCCGCAGAGGCACTGGTTTGCGCGATAGACGTGCCGTATGGCATCTGCAACTCAACCAGCACCTCTGGACGGTCGGACGTAGGGAAGAACTGTTTTTTCACCAAACCCATGCCGAGGACAGCGGCGGTGAAGGCAGCCAAGACCGCGCCCGCCACCAGCCATTTATGAGCAACTACATGGCTTAAAAGCGAGCGGAAGCGGTTGTAATGCGGGGTGTCATAGATGGCTGCATGCCCCCCTGCGACGGTCTTGATCTCCGGTAGCAGCTTGACGCCCAGATAAGGCGTGAAGGCAACTGCCACGATCCAAGAGGCAATCAAGGCAATGCCGACAATCCAAAACATGTTGCTTGTGTATTCCCCAGCGGTGGACTGGGCGAAACCGTTTGGCATGAAGCCAATCGCTGTGATCAGAGTCCCTGAGAGCATTGGGGCTGCTGTGTGACTCCAGGCGTATGCGGATGCCTTGATGCGGTCGTAGCCTTCCTCCATCTTTACCACCATCATTTCGATAGCGATGATGGCGTCATCAACCAGCAGACCCAGCGCCAGGATCAGGGAACCCAGCGTGATTCGGTCAAAGCTCTTGCCTGTGGCGGCCATTACCACAAACACGATTGCCAGTGTGAGCGGCACTGCTGCCGCTACGACTACGCCGACCCGCCACCCCATGCTGATGAAGCAAACCAGCATGACGACCAGCAGCGCAACGAAGAACTTGATCATGAACTCGTCAACGGAGAACGTGATGTTCACTGCCTGATCCGTCACTTTGGTTAGCGACATACCCAAGGGCATGCTGTCGTTGATCTTCGCTGTCTCGCTTTCCAGCGCCTTGCCTAAGTCGAGCCCATTCCAGCCTTCGCGCATGACGATGCCCAGGAGCAAGGCGGGTTCACCACCATTGCGTACCAGGAAAGTGGCTGGATCCTCATAACCGCGTTCTACTTCAGCAACGTCGGACAAGCCGCCTCAGTTGTTGAACATGGGCGAGCCGGCAGAGCTTCTCCGCCGTCGGCCAGATCTGATCGCTGCAGAACGTAGGCTCAGTTCAGCTAATGCTCAGATTGGCAGTGCAATCAGTGAGTATTACCCAAAGTTTTCTCTCGGAGCTCTTATCGGTAGCGCTTCAACCTCTGATGGAAAACTTTTTTCAGGTGGAGCTAACCAATCGTCAGCATTTTTCGGTTTGAGATGGAGGCTTTTCGATTTCGGTCGTATCAACTCTGAAATCAGCCTAGCCAAGGGCCGCGAGGCGGAAGCTTTGGCTGCTTATCGACAGTCGGTGCTGAGCGCCTCTCAGGATGTAGAAACCGCTTTATCTGCCTTGATCAACCGGCAGACGCAGGCACAGTCATTGAGCCAGGGCGAAATATCTCTGGCCCAGGCGCGTCGTTCATCTTTCGCTAGTTATCAAAAGGGGGCGGCAAGCCTCATCGATGTCTTGAATGCTGATCAGCAACTTCTGAGGGCTTCAGATTCAAGAGCGGTCTCGGAAATTGAGGCAGCACGTGCGGCCATCGCAACATACCTAGCATTGGGAGGAGGGTGGTCTCCAGCCTCACTCACTACCATGCGGTAATTTGATTTTTTAATATTTCTGTTCACTTTAAGTGGATGTAATCTAAACATTCTTGGGGGAGGTATCATGGCTGAATAATGTCCATGATTTTAAGTGGATTATTAACCGATACGGTTTGTGTTAGCTCCTGCGAATATGTGACTTGCCATGTCATTTATATTTGAATTTTAGTTAATTTATTTGCCAGGCCGGCTTGTGTGAGATTTTCTATCCTGAGCGCGATTTTTTATCCATTGCGTTCAGACCTTTGCAGCTCTAGCCTTCAGCGATCCAATAAGCCTTTGGCGATCATAACAAGAGAGGGTTTCGATGAAGTACGCAGACAAGAAAATCGCCGTGGTTACAGGCGGTGCGATGGGTATCGGTGCTGAAGCTGCCGTTTCACTGGCAAAGGACGGGCATCATGTCGTCATTTGTGACATCAACGTCGACGCGGCTGAGCAATTTTCGCGACAGCTGCGTGCGGAGGGCTTCACAGCTGACGCGTGCCAGGTAGATGTAGCCTCGGTGGAGTCTGTAAGGGATGCATTTTCTTGGATCGATAGCGAATTCGGCAGATGCGATGTCCTGGTGAATTCCGCAGGTATCGCCAAGACCATGCCGTTCCTAGAGTTTGATCTCGACGTTTTCAACAAGACCATGCACATCAACGTCACTGGCACGTTCATGTGCTGCCAGCTCGCCGCTCAAATCATGCGGAAAAATGGGTTCGGCAGAATCATCAACATCGCGTCGGTCGCTGGTATGCGTGCCGTGGGCAAGGGTCGAACCGCTTACGGTACCTCTAAAGGTGCAGTCATTGCGCTGACTCGGCAAATGGCTGTGGAACTCAGTGAGTACGGTATCACTGCTAACGCCATTGCGCCGGGCCCAGTCGATACCCCAATGACCAAGGAATTGCACAGCGACACCTTCCGGCAGGCCTATAGCAATGCTATTCCGGCCAAGCGCTACGGAACGACTCAAGAAATTGCCGGCGCAGTAAGCTATCTCGCATCTGACGTGGCAGCTTACGTGAATGGTGTTGTTCTGCCTGTGGATGGCGGGTTCCTGGCCTGGGGCGCAGGCGACCTGTAATCAGAAATATCGCAAGCGCCCAGGTGGGCGCTTGTTTAGCTTTGCGCCATCTCTTTTTTTATCCACTTTTCCAGATCTGCTGTGTCGGTGCGTAGCCTTGCATTGGGTGAAACCCACAGAACCAATTTTGATGCCCCTTGCACAAAGCCAAATGGAGCCACCAAGGCACCACTCGCAAGCTCCGCTTCCACTAACATGCGCGGCACACAGGCGAATCCCAAGCCAAGCTTGGCTGCCTGAATGAGTAAGTAGAAGTGCTCGAAATACTCCATCTCAAGCAACTCACCAGGCTCCTGCTCAATAGACGCGTACCAATCCTTCCATGCGTGGGGCCGCGTTTTCGTGGTCAGCAAGCGTTCTTTGGTCAAGTCGCTCACCTTCGTGACGCCGGACGCAGTCAGATAGGCAGGCGAACAGATCGCACCTACCCATTCACTGGTTAGGGGTATCGGTTCGATGCCAGGAGGTGGTTCGATGCTGTCCAAGCGTATCGCCACGCTGACGCCTTCGTGGGCGAAATCAATGGGGCCGTGACCCGTCTTCAAGCCTAATTCCATGGTGGGGAAGCTGCTGTGGAGCTTGGCGAGTCGAGGTAGCAGCCAATGCATCATGATCGAGGCCGAACAGGAGAGCTCAAGCGGGCGAGGGCGAACCTCATCAATGCTTTCTTGTATCAAGGCAAAAGCTCTGGCCAAGCCCGAGGCGAGGCGTGCTCCCTCTGGGGTGAGTTTGGTGCCATGCGCATTTCGGGTCAGTAAAACTACACCTAGGGAGTCTTCCAGGCTTCGGACATGACGGCTGATAGCTCCATGAGTCACGCATAGAGCATCTGCTGCATCGCTGAACGATCCTTTGCGCGCGATCATTTCAAACGCTCGTAGAGCATTGAGCGAAGGCCTGACTGGCGACGTCATATACGCACCTCCGTGAGACCGAAGCCTCGGTCATTACTAGGATCTTAGTGTGAGTTTTTCTCACGCTCGGCGGAAATCATATCGGTTGGATTGATACAGGGTCAATGTATATTGATTTGAAACTGCCTTGGGCATTTCGGGCAGATTCACAATAACAAATAGATTTGAGGCACCCATCATGGTCGATCACAAGTCCGGGCGAGAGGAGTTTACTGCCCGATTTTTTGTAGAGAGCAGCTACCCGATTGAGCGGGTTAGCGAGGTAATCGCTGGGGAGCAATCCAGCGGTACCTTCCTCTCACTTCCTGGCGAATCGGCGGAGCTCAAAGAACGCTCCCGTGCTCGTGTAGTAGCTATCGAGCCGCTGCCATCCGTTTCCAGTCCTTCTCTGCACAGTGACTACCTGGCTCGTCACAATCCCTCTGAGACCTACCATCGAGGTGAGGTCACTATCGCGTTCCCTACAGCCAATATTGGAACGAATATCCCTGCGTTGCTCACCACAATCGCTGGCAATCTTTTTGAGATTGGCGAGGTCAGCGGGCTGAGGGTGCTTGACCTGGAGCTTCCCGAGCGGTTCGCGTCCGGATTCACTGGGCCTCAATTCGGAATTGAAGGCACTAGGGCGCTAGCTGGTGTTCATGACCGACCGATCATTGGAACCATCGTCAAGCCGAGTATTGGCCTTACTCCAGAGCAGACGGCATCTGTGGTAGATGAGCTCTGCGCCGGAGGTATCGATTTCATCAAGGATGATGAGTTGCTCATCGATCCTACCTACGCGTCGTTTGATGCTCGTCTCAGTGCCGTGATGCCTGTGCTTCACAAGCATGCAGATCGCCTCGGACGCATGCCTATGTACGCTATCAACATCTCCGGCAGCATCGACGAGATGATGCGCCGACAAGATGCGGTGCTTGAGGCGGGTGGTACCTGCGTGATGCTTTGCCTGAATTGGGTGGGGCATTCGGCGGTTGAGCACATTCGCAAGCATGCCCAGTTGCCTATTCACGGTCATCGTAATGGCTGGGGGGCTCTGACTCGTTATCCCCAGTTAGGTTTCTCATTCGAGGTGTATCAGAAGATCTGGCGGCTGGCCGGGATCGACCATCTGCACGTTAATGGTATTCAGGGCAAGTTCTATGAGGCGGACGATTCCGTAATCTCCTCTGCCAAGAGCTGCCTCGCTACCTTCGCCGGCATGCGCCCATTGATGCCTGTGTTCTCCTCCGGTCAATGGGCAGGCCAGGCGCCTGACCTTTTCAATAGGCTTCAATCTGTTGACCTGATGCACCTCGCTGGCGGCGGCATCATCGGTCATCCTATGGGTATCGAAGCAGGCGTTCAAAGTATGCGTGAAGGTTGGGAGGCTGCTGTACAGCATGTGCCTCTGGAGCGTTACGCAGAGGGTAGGCCAGCCCTGTCAGCTGCCCTCCAGAAGTTCGGAGGCAAATAAGTCATGAGCTCCCAGCACGTTACCAAGCTCCCTTTGGTCTTCTATGGCGATGACTTCACCGGCTCGACAGATGCTTTAGAGGTTCTGACGGCTGCAGGACTCAAGTGTGCCCTGTTCCTTGATCCCCCGACACCGGAACTCTTGGCAGAACTCGGCGGATTTGACGCTATTGGCATCGCCGGTGACAGCCGTGCTTTGTCCAATGCAGAAATGGATGTGGCGCTACCTGAGATTTTCGAGGGTATCAAACGTCTTTCGCCAGCGTTGATTCACTACAAGGTTTGCTCGACCTTTGACAGCGCCGACTCCGTGGGCAGCATCGGCCACGTTATTGAGTTGGCATCCCGCATCTATGGTGTCAAAGGCGTTCCGATCATCGCAGGCAATCCTGCACTGGGTCGCTACTGTGTTTTCGGCAACCTATATGCCTTGTCCAAGACGGATCACAAGGTTCACAGGATTGACCGGCACCCTATTATGAGTGCCCACCCGATTACCCCGATGCATGAAGCGGACTTGAGTATCCATATCGGCAGGCAAAAGAACTTGTCGATTGGCAAAGTCGATATCCGCCAGCTCGAAAGGAGTGCAGAGCTCAGCCGATTAGTCGACGAGATGTCCCAGCAGCACGATGCAGTGCTGTTCGATGGTACCGACGACTCTCATATGACCACCGCTGGCCAGGTATTGACCGAGCTTTCATCAGGGGCAGATCCCGTATTCGTTGTCGGTTCTTCCGGCGTGGAGTATGGCCTCACACAATATTGGCGTACCGCTGGGGTGTTTCCGCCACGAGCGTCGCTGGCCGCACCTCTGAAACCTGCAGAGCAGGTACTGGTGATCTCAGGCAGTGCTTCGCCGTTGAGTCAGTCCCAGATTGAAACGGCAATTGATTACGGCTTTGTGGAGCTTGAAGTCGATGCTGCCGCATTGATTACTGAGTCCAGAAAAAGCGCCGCAATACGAGATGTGGTAATGGCCGCTGTATCCCACCTCGAAGAGGGGCGGTCGGTGCTGATTCACACTGCCAAAGGCCCAGGCGACTCTCGGATCGGGCAGATGATCGAGGCAATGCTGCAAAAAGGCCTGCCTAGGGATGAGGCTAGGGTTCAGGGAGGGAAGCAGCTAGCGATGGAAGTAGGCCAGGTTGCACTTGAAATTCTCAAGGCATTCCCGTTGAAACGATTAGTGGTGTCCGGTGGCGACACATCGAGCCAAGTGACCAAAGTGCTTGCCCCTGACGCTCTTGTTATCAAGTCTGATATTTCTCCTGGCGCTCCTCTGTGCCAAATGCACTCTCGCGAGCCGTACCTGAAGGATGTGGAGATTGCTCTCAAAGGTGGGCAGATGGGAGATCGTGATTATTTCGTCAAAGCACTCAGAGGCCTTGAATAATCCCTGAGAGTTTTTCAGCAAGAAAATACTTGCATATCTACAATAACAAAAGGTGAAACCATGCATACCTCTATATCGAGCCCTGTCGAAAGTGACCTCGATCACATGGATCATGACGAGAAAAAATCCATGAAGAATGTTGTGGCCGGAAGCCTGTTCGGAACAGCATTAGAAACCTACGATCTCTACCTCTATGGCACTGCTGCTGCCCTTATTTTTGGGCCTCTGTTTTTCCCAGGGACTGACGAGACAGTATCCCGGCTGGCCTCTCTAGCGTCTTTCGCAATTTCTTTCGTGGCGCGTCCACTAGGGTCGCTTGTACTTGGTCATTTCGGGGACAGGATTGGCCGTAAAAAGCTGCTGTATCTCACTCTCATAATTATGGGCTTGAGCACTGTAGGTATTGGTCTTTTGCCTACCTATGCCAGCATTGGCATCTGGGCACCTATCATGCTCTGCGTGCTCCGCTTCATCCAGGGCTTCGCTTTTGCGGGCGAATACAGTGGCGCTGTGCTGATGCTCTTAGAACATGCCCCAAGAAGAAGGAGGGGCTTCTATGCGGCGATCAATAACATAGGCCCAGTCTTTGGTTTCATCGCATCCGCTGGCATGCTTTTGATCGTCAGTGCCTTGCTGCCTAAAGAGGACTTTACCGCTTGGGGATGGCGTATTCCTTTCATCGCCAGCCTTGCGTTGCTGATAGTAGGGGTCTTTGTCCGCTCCAAAGTCCCTGAGTCCCCAGTGTTCGAAAAAACTGCTGAGAAGAGGGCTGCAACGCCTGGCGATTCGCAGTCTCCGGCGCTTCGCTTGTTCACTCGCTATCCTAAGCAATTGATGTTGGTTGCAGGCGCTAACATCTGCCATTTCTCGACCTTCTACCTCTTCACTGTCTTTGCTCTGAGCTATGGCCAGCGAGAGTTAGGCTTGTCCAATGCATTTGTGCTGTCCGTGGCAATGGTTGCGATTTGTACTCACCTAGTGGTCGTACCTTTTGCAGGGGCGCTGGCAGATCGTATTGGCCGCCGTACCATGATGCTGATTGGTTTTGTCGTGACTGCGCTGGCAGCTTTTCCTTTCTGGCACCTCTTTTCAACCGGCGAGTTCTGGCCGATGGTCGCTGGTTCATGCATGTTCATGACCGGATATGGCTTGGTATACGGTGCAGTGCCCTCGTTCACTGGCGAAGCTTTCGGGCCTAGCGCTCGCTTCACGGGTTTCGCAATGTCTACCAACGTTGGTGGAATCGTGGGCGGTGGTACTGCTCCAATTGTAGGGGCATTCCTCCTCAGCCATTACGGTACGCCATATGCGATCTCGATTCTCACGATAGCTCTCGCGGCGTTCTCTGGACTCTGCGTATACCTGTCTGCTGAGACAAAAGACGTGGACATCGTCGACGAGTGACCTAGATATTTGCGTGCCTCCTCGGGGGCACGCAGTCTCGGCTGTAAATCCCACCTTGTATTGCTGAGTGCTCAGCCAGCAATAACTTTTCGAACTTACTCAGTGAGATGAGGGAATCCTCGTCCCTGGAAGGTATCGGTATGACTATCCGTAGAACAAAAATTGTTGCAACTCTAGGCCCTGCTAGTAATTCACCGCAAGTCATTGAAGAGCTGATCTTGGCCGGGCTAGATGTGGCTCGTTTGAATTTTTCTCATGGAACTCCAAGTGAGCACATTGCTCGCGCTCGCTTGATTCGTGAGATCGCTGCCAAACACGGTAGGCATGTGGCCCTATTGGGTGATTTGCAGGGCCCTAAAATTCGTATTGCGAAATTTACTAACAAACGGATCGAGTTGAAGGTTGGCGATACCTTCTCGTTCTCAACGAGCCATCCCCTCACGTCGGGCAATGAGCAGGTTGTAGGGATTGATTATCCTGACCTGGTGAAGGACTGTGGTGTCGGTGACGAGCTCCTGCTTGATGATGGGCGCGTGGTTATGCGTGTTGAATCAACTACGCCCGAAGCCTTACATTGCATCGTCACTGTGGGCGGGCCTCTGTCAGATCATAAGGGGATCAATCGTAAGGGGGGCGGGCTCACTGCTCCTGCCCTTACCGAAAAAGACAAAGCTGATATCAAACTCGCTGCGGAAATGGATCTCGACTACTTGGCTGTATCATTCCCACGGGATGCCAAGGACATGGAGTACGCCCGCAAGCTGCGTGATGAGTCAGGAGGGACAGCTTGGCTCGTGTCAAAAATCGAGCGAGCCGAGGCTGTTGCCGATGATCAGACGCTTGATGAGTTGATCGCAGCTAGCGATGCGGTCATGGTTGCTCGGGGAGATCTTGGGGTAGAGATTGGCGATGCGGAGCTAATCGCTATTCAAAAGAAGATCATTCTGCATGCTCGGCGCAACAACAAAGCGGTGATCGTTGCGACCCAGATGATGGAGTCGATGATTTCCAGTCCGATGCCTACCCGCGCTGAAGTATCAGACGTGGCCAATGCGGTGCTCGACAATACTGACGCTGTAATGCTGTCCGCTGAAAGCGCTGCTGGGGCATACCCTGTCGAGGCAGTACGTGCCATGTCTCGTATTTGCAGTGGGGCTGAAAAGCATCCAACCAATGTGAAGTCTAGCCATCGATTGCACACGACCTTTGGGCGTTGTGACGAAAGCATCGCGCTGGCCGCGCTCTACACGGCGAACCACTTTCCTGGTGTTAAGGCAATCATCTCGCTTACCGAAAGTGGCTTCACACCCTTGATTATGTCTCGGCTTCGTTCTCATGTGCCGATCTATGCGCTTTCGCCTCATCGCGCTACCCAAGCTCGCTCCTCGCTGTTCCGTGGTGTTTATCCAATAGCATTTGATCCTGCCTCACTGCCTTCTGAGACAGTAAGTGAGGCCGCCATCGGCGAGTTGCTGAGGCGTGATTTGGTACAGCCTGGAGACTGGATCATTCTCACTAAGGGTGACAGTTACAATGTGGTGGGTGGTACGAACGGCATGAAAATCCTCCAAGTCTAACCTTCAGTAAATTGAACTAATTCTAGAGGTGGACGCATCAGCTTTGATGTTTCTAAGGTTTTGCCTCTAATCCTTGTCGGATATATACGGTGGCGCCACTCAATCGGTACTCACCTAGGTGCGGGTGTAGCCGCCATTGTCAGGGGGTTTCCAAATGATTGTTCAACAGAAAGTTGTTGGGTCTGCTTTGGATCAAAATTTTAAGTCTGATGACTGGCCGCGCGATTTTGATATTCGAGCTGAGTTTGCCGAACAACAAGAGTTGCTGGACGCTAATTATCAATATGCTGGATATGCATCGCAGTTGGAGGAAAGTAGTAATGAGTGAGTTCACTCGCATCAAGAAGGTCTTCGCTCGTGAGATCTTGGACTCTCGAGGCAACCCTACCGTAGAGGCTGTCGTTACTTTAGGTTGTGGAGTAACAGGTGAGGCCAGCGTACCCTCAGGGGCTTCCACCGGCTCACGAGAAGCCCTTGAACTGCGTGATGGCTCATGGCGTTATAAGGGAAAAGGAGTGATGCGTGCCGTAGAAAACGTTAATGTCGCGATCCACGAGCGTATTCTAGGCCTGGACGCCCTCGATCAGAGAGTGATTGATCAAGCAATGATCTCTCTTGATGGTACGGACTCGAAATCTATTCTCGGTGCTAACGCTATTCTTGCTGTTTCTTTGGCCACGGCTAAAGCAGCTGCAGCCGCTCAAGGTATCCCATTGTACGAACACCTTGCGAAGCTCTTTGGCGGGAACCCCACTTACTCTATGCCTGTGCCGATGATGAATATCCTCAACGGTGGTGAGCATGCGGATAATAATATCGATATCCAAGAGTTCATGATTCAACCAATTTCAGCTCCAAATTTTAGGGAGGGTTTGCGTATTGGCGCTGAAATATTTCATACCTTGAAGGCCGTGCTTTCAGAGCGTGGCCTGAGTACCTCTGTTGGTGATGAGGGTGGCTTCGCACCCTCCTTGGCCTCGAATGAAGAAGCGCTCGTGGTTATTGCTGAAGCTGTTAGTCGCGCTGGCTACGAGTTGGGGCGAGACGTAACGTTAGCATTAGATTGCGCGGCCTCTGAATTTTACAAGGAAGGTAAATATACGTTGGCAGGCGAGGGGAAGTCTCTGACTTCAGAGCAGTTTGTTGACTATCTTGCTGATCTCTGTAGCAAATATCCGATTGCGTCTATCGAAGATGGTTTGGATGAGAGTGACTGGGATGGCTGGGCTTATTTGACTGCTAAACTGGGTCAGAAAATTCAACTGGTGGGGGATGATCTTTTCGTCACTAATCCAAAAATTTTGAGTAAGGGTATTGAGCAAGGCGTTGCTAATTCCATTTTGATTAAACTTAATCAGATCGGAACTCTAAGTGAAACGCTTGATGCTATACGTATGGCGCAAGAGGCTGGTTATGCTGCAGTGATTTCCCATCGGTCAGGGGAAACGGAAGATACAACGATTGCCGATTTGGCCGTAGCGACTAACGCTGGGCAGATCAAAACTGGCTCGCTGTGTCGTTCAGATCGTGTTGGAAAGTACAACCGTCTGCTTCGTATTGAGGAGGCTCTTGAAGGCCAGGCGTCCTAAGGAACTGGGACAATCCTCGCAGATGCCAACTGACCACTGCTCGCACGGTTCATATCTAAGTGGATGTATGAATCGTGTGCGCCAGGATTATTATTCAGAGGTTCTCATATGACAACCTGCACTCTAATTATTTTGGACGGGATTGGACTGAGGTCTCAGCAGGAGGCCAATGCAGTAGCTGCGGCCAACACTCCGACCCTGGACTACCTTTTCGAAAATTACCCACACAGTGAGATTGCGACGTCCGGTATGGCTGTAGGGCTTCCTGATGGTCAAATGGGGAATTCCGAGGTCGGTCATATGAACCTCGGAGCGGGCCGGATCGTTTATCAAAATTTTTCGCGGATCAATAAAAGTATTGAGGATGGCTCGTTCTATGAGAACGAGGCTTTTCTAGAGGTTTTGAAACGTACAAGACAGCGAGGTGGTTCAGTTCATCTGCTTGGCTTATTGTCACCTGGCGGTGTACATAGCCACTTGGATCATTTTGTTGCAGCATCAAGTTTGGTTGCGGCGAATGGTATTGAACAGTGCTATGTTCATGCGTTTCTTGATGGAAGAGATACCCCACCCAAAAGCGCCTCAGAATCTATTTCTGCCCTTGAACTTGAGTTGGCCAGCAGTGGCAGTGGTAGGATCGCGTCATTAGTAGGGCGTTACTATGCGATGGATCGCGATAATCGATGGAGTCGGGTAGAGGCGGCCTACAGGTTAATTGTTCAAGGGCAAAGCAAGTTTCACTATGCAACTGCGCAGGAGGCTCTTCAGGAAGCCTATGCACGTGACGAAAGCGATGAGTTTGTCCAGGCAACATCGGTCGGAAGCCCTGTTGCCGTTAGTGAAAACGATGCTGTCATACTGTTAAATTTCAGGCCTGACCGATCTCGTCAAATATGCAAATCGCTCACTGATTCTAATTTTTCTGAGTTTAAGAGGCCTCTTGTCATAGGCAAGGAGCAGATGCTCACTATGACGCGCTACGCAGAAGAGTTTGATGTATTATGTGCTTTTCCGCCCGAACCTATAAGGAACAGCCTGGGTGAGTACATGGCCTGGCTGGGAAAGTCTCAACTTAGAATTGCCGAAACAGAGAAGTATGCCCACGTTACGTTTTTCTTTAACGGGGGGCAGGAGGAGCCATTCTCACTGGAAAAAAGGATTCTTGTTAAATCTCCGCTGGTAGAGTCCTACGATCTTCAGCCCGAGATGAGTGCCTTTGAGTTGACAGATAATTTAGTCGCAGAAATATTAAGTGCCAATCATGATTTGATTGTATGTAATTATGCAAATGGAGACATGGTTGGTCATAGCGGTGTTTTTGAAGCTGCGGTAAAAGCTGTGGAGGCCGTCGATCAATGCCTTCGACGTGTTGTGGATGCAGTGCTTGTGTCGGGTGGCAATTGCCTGATAACTGCAGATCACGGCAACGTTGAGCAGATGTGGGATCCGGAGGCCGGACAAGTTCACACTGCCCATACTCTTAATGCCGTTCCTCTCATCTACATTTCCGGTGGTAAGAAATTCGGCCTTAGTAATGGACGGCTGTGTGATATCGCTCCAACCATTTTGGATATTCTGAGTCTTTCGCAGCCCAAAGAGATGACCGGTATTTCGTTGTTGAAGTCTAAAGCTCAATAATATTTGGATTGTCTGTATTCTAGTTGCTAAGGCTTGGGTGTAAGGCTCCCAAGCCCTAGCGCTTAAGTCACCACTTGGGGCTACCTTCCGCTAGCTGTAATTCGCCTCTGCCAAACGAAAAATTCTCATTCGGTGCGGGAATTAGTGCTACAAAAATGTCGTCAGGGGATATATCTACTGCCTCGCAAACCAACCGATTCAAGGTGCTAACCAGAGCTCTCTTGTCCTCAAGAGGCCTGTGAGCTCCCAATAGCACGGTTACGATCATGGCATTTTTAGGGTCACGATTCATACCCATGAATGTGGGATGCATGAAGAGTTCATCATTCCCGTGCTCGCTCAGCACAACGAAGTGATCCCCTTCAGGTATGCCCAGGCCCTGAACAAGGGTTTGGTTGAATGCATGTGCGATTGAGCGTTTCTCTTCTGAAGAAAAACGACCTTTTGGCAGGTATGCAGTGAAGACTGGCATTTGAAGTTCCTCTAACGTGGCGAAGTGGCTGATGGTCACTCTATCTCTTGATTTGGATAGATATTACTTAGGCTCTAATGCGGCAGTTTAGGAGGGTATGTGCGTTGTCGTCATGTCTAAGAGGAGCCGACCTTGATCGCTCTCTACAGTTGTACGGATAGTCGAAACCTTGCGGCCTCTCTTAACGAAGCGGGCTGTAGCAATCAATCTGCCCTCGCTTGAGTTACTTAGCATATTTGCTGAAAGGTTAATGGCTAGAGGAAATCCTGCCATGCCTTCTTCAGGCGAAGCGCCCTGCAGTGCAAGGGTGGTCGCTACGACATCAGCGAACCAAATCATCGCCCCAGCGTGTACAGTACCAAACGGGTTGCGAATGCCTTCAGTGATTGGAGTTTGACCTTGGGCTTCGCTGTCCGATACGAGCGAAACATCAAACTCTATTGTTCCTTTATAGTGCTTGTTGAAGTCATTCATAATTCAGATAGCCTCATGAAAAGCTCATCCAAGCCTTTATCTAGCTCAAGCTTGGTTCCACTTCCTAATAAGTCGGAAATCCGCTGCTGTGCATTACTCCAATAGGGAGTTGCCTCGCGGACTACCTCAAGACCCAGATTTGAGATTTCTACCAAGGTTGAGCGCTTGTCGTCGCCCTGAGTCAACATGACCCAATCGTGACTCTTCAGGGTTGCTAGTGCCCGAGAAATGGAGGTGTGGTCTGAGCCCAGGTAGTCAGCCAGGCTCGTCACAGTCATCGTTCCGTTTTTCTTAAGCGCTGAGAGCAGACTGAACTGCGTGACTCGCAGGCCTACGGGACGCAAGGCATCATCGTAGAGCTGCGAAATATGTCTAGAAAGCCGCCTGACGCGGAAGCATGTGCAATCGAGGTTCATCTATCCAAAGTACGTGCATATGCACGTAATGGTCAACAGATTTTTAGTGTTTGGTAGGCTTCAACGATCTCCAGCACCACGACATGCTGCCTAGGCCTTGCTGCTGTCGGCTAATTGCTTCGCCGATGGGGGCGTAGGTGAGGATTCATGATCGAGAGCGTCAAATAGCCTGCAGCCGGTAGCGAGACCGGCCAGCGGCAGCAGTCTCGGAGACACATTAGCTAGGGTGAGGCTTAACATTCGTCAATCACGGGGCTGTTGGCGAATGCTTCCGCTATGAAATCCATGAATACCAGCGCCCTTTTAGGCATGAGCCGATCCGCAATGTAAACAAACTGGATAGGTACGGGAGGCGGATAAAACTCCTGAAGTATCAGTTTAAGATTTCCATTGCTCAAGCCCGCCTCGTAAAGCCATTGGGGCCCTTGTGCTATCCCCACGCCCGCATTGACTAACTCTCGGGTAGCCTCTGGAGAGTTTACTCTGAGCTTTCCGGTGACAGGTATGTCCACATTACGAAAACGCCATGTGGCCCCTGTGCTTAATAATGTATAAATTATACAGTCATGATGTTCGAGATCTTGTGGCGTGGAAGGAGTACCACGCTTCGCTAAATAATCTGAACTTGCGACGCATACCCGTTTGAATGAACCTAATGCTTTAGTTCGTAGTGTCTTGTCATCGAAGTGGCCGATCCGTAGTGCTAGGTCAGCGCCCTCGTCCACGAGGTTTACGAAACGATCATTAATCTGCAGGTCGAGCGTCAGTTCCGGGTAAAGGCTTAGGAATCTAGGTATTTCGGGAATGATGAAGGTGTGTGCCAGAGCTGTTGGGCAGGCTACCCTCAACAGCCCAGATGGTAAAACGTCGTTCTTCAGTGCCGATTCCGATTCAGCAATGGCATCGAGGATTCGACGTGCATCCGCATAGTACCGCTCTCCTTCCGGCGTAAGGGACAGTTTCCTGGTGGATCTGTGAAGTAACCGGGTCTTCAGATGATCTTCCAAGGCGGCTACATAGCGGCTTACGTTCGGTTGGCCAAGGCCTAAATCTCGACCTGCCGACGAGAAGCTACCCGTTTCCACAGTACGTACAAAGCATGTCATCAGTAGCAGACGATCCACGTTCCATCCTCCGATCTATGCTTGTGCGGCATGAATGCTATTCAATTTCGCCATCTTATCAATCATCTGGCATAGGTACATAGTACCCCTAACCGAGGCATGAAGGCCTCGCACACCAGGAGAATTTCCAATGGCAAGATTGCAAGGCAAACGCGCACTGATCACCGGCGGCACCAGCGGTATTGGTCTTGAGACCGCTAAAAATTTCCTGAATGAGGGGGCCAGAGTTGTCGTTACAGGTGTGAACCCAGATTCAATCGCTAAAGCCAAGGATCAGCTAGGGAGTGAGGTACTGGTACTCCAGGCGGACTCCGCCCACGTTGAAGCCCAGAAAAAACTCGCTCTCGATATCCGTGATCATTTTGGACAGCTTGATATCGCTTTCCTCAATGCTGGTGTTTCAGTATGGATGCCTATGGAGGCGTGGACTGAAGAGATGTTTGATCGGTCTTTTGACATCAATGTCAAAGGCCCTTATTTCCTGATTCAAGCACTCCTGCCGGTGTTCGCAAATCCGGCCTCGGTAGTATTGAATACTTCCGTGAGTGCTCACGTAGGAGATGCTAATTCTTCGGTTTACGCGGCTACCAAAGCAGCGCTGCTGAATATGTCGAAAACACTTTCAACAGAGCTGCTTGGGCGCGGTGTTCGTCTGAATGCTGTGAGTCCTGGCCCCGTGGATACCCCACTTTATGATAAGCTCGGTATTCCCGTTGAGTACAGGGAGCAGGTAAACGCTGAAATTGTTTCCGCCATCCCCGCAGGTCGTTTCGGCACGCCAGAAGAGATCGCCAAAGCGGTAGTGTACCTAGCATCTGATGAATCCAAATGGACGATTGGGTCTGAGATCATTGTGGACGGCGGACGCCGACTGTAAAAGTTCCTAACTTATCACTTTAGCGTTTGGGCGGGGCAGTGTAGGGCTTAGTAGGCCTAGATGTACTCGCTGTCTCGCCTCCTTTGAACATAGGCCTAAGAAATGTCCAATAACCTCAAACTCGTGAGCCATGGATTGTGTCCGTTCGTCCAGCGTGTCGCAATTGCGTTGCTCGAGAAAAATATTGCCTTCGAGCGTGAAACCATCGACTTGGCTAACAAGCCAGAATGGTTCCTTGCAATCTCTCCGTCCGGCAAGGTACCGCTGTTGATCGTAGGTGGGGAGGAGGAAAATCAAACTGTTTTATTTGAAAGCTTTCCGATATGTGAATTTATTGAAGACGAGTATCGCCAAGTACCATTACATCCGACTGTGCCTTTGAAGCGAGCTAAGCATCGAGCATGGATGGAGTTTGCTACAGCCGCAATGGGGGATGCTTGGGGAATGATCAACTCTGCCGATAAGGAGGGTTTCGTTCATAAGGCATCCGAACTTCGTGGAAAGCTAATGAAGCTTGATTCTGCCTTGGTCGCTGGGCCGTACTTTGAAGGGGCTGAATTCAGTATGGTCGATGTTGTTATGGCACCTATCTTCAGGTTTTTTGAAGTGCTTAACTCTTCAGAGCAGAATATCGTGCTGGAGGGGCTCCCTCGAGTTGAATCCTGGAGGCAATCGCTAATGACTCGTCCAAGCGTGCGTCAGGCTGTGTCTGCGGACTATTCCGAAAATTTAAGAAAATTCCTGATAGGTAAAAGTGCTTTCGTGGTCAGTGATTGTCCCGTTTAGGTCATTTTCTTAAAAGGCGTTGCTAGGTTAATTTTGAAAATGGTGCGCCAAGAGTACTTTCGAGTTCTTCTATGGAAAACAACTCTATCCGATTTGCCTGCAACGGATGTGGGGTCTGCTGTAAAGGTCGGCTGATTCCACTTACGCTGTATGAAACGAGGCAGTGGCTAAACAGAGGGCACGAGGTAGCAATTCTGCTTGAGGCATTCGATGAGCTTCATTGGAGTTCAAGTCCGGAGGAGTTTGCTCATGCCAAAGGCAGAGCGGTGGAAGTCACCAGTGGTGATGCCTCAATCCATGTCATTGCAGTATTTGCGGGCAATGCCCTAAATGCCTGTCAGAATCTGGGTGATAACAATCTTTGCGGCATCTATGACGAGCGTCCGTTGGTATGTCGAATCTATCCTGCGGAAATAAATCCGTTCATCCCTCTGAACTCTGCGAGTAAAGTGTGTCCGCCTGAGGTCTTGGATGAAGGTGAAGTATTATTTACTGACCGTATCATTGACCCCGTTCTGGCGAATCAGATTGAGCGCTCTCGAAAGGCAGACAGGGACGATGCTCGGGCTAAAATCGCTCTATGTGAAATCTTGGGGCTAAATGTTGCTGCGTGGAAAGGCAACGCATTTACTGTGTACCTGCTTGATCGAGAACAGCTGCTCGATGCCTTTGCTTTTTATGACGCTCTCTTGAGAGCTAGTCAAATTCGAACGGATTGGAAAGTCCGGGTCGACACTCCAGCTCTGCGTCAGAAACTTCAACAGTTTGGTGTGGCATTGGATGACCAAGAGGGAGCTGGCTATATCTTCCATCCCCTTTAACGCTTTGGGGAACACGTCAACGCCGTTGCAATCTCAGAATAATTTTATGTTCTTGAATCAGGAGACTAATGATTCCGGATCCGATGGCCATTTGGGCTCTCGCCAGCCTCGCATCACTTGGCCATCGATCTCCTGCGGCTCACACTCGACACGTTTTGAAGACAGGTGCGGGATGTAAGGCTTGGACGGAGGAACTGTGAGGCCAGAATGAGGCCGGCGGATCGACTTAGCGACCATATGGGCCTGCCCCAAGCCTTTTGCTGTCAAATGGATGATTACGTGATCTCTGGTGGGCTCGCCGGCGTTGACGGCGCTTTCACCATGGCGAATCAGCCTGACGGTGTTCATGGACTATCCTTCCCTGGCTCACGATGCTGGATTGCGCCAGGCTGGCATGGCAGCGAGTGGGATAGCCGTGGCGAAAGGGAGATATTGTGAAAAGAGATCTGAGCAAGGTGCTCATGCCCGATCACCCGTTGTACACCGAGGCCGTGGAAGCGCTGAAGGCCTACCATCAGGCCAAAGCTGATGGGGTCGTGGGGATGGAGTTGGAGCGTAGGCGGTTGATGGCTGAGCATCGGTTTCAAGCCGTCACTGATTATCAGCTTCGAGCCCTTGGCAGGCCGGCAGAGAAAGGCCATTGAGCTCTGGCCGACCACGTCCTACCTATCAGCAATTCAAGACTTTCTGCACGTCGTCGACCGCACCGATCCAGTGACGGCGATTGTCGCGTGGGCTGAATCCCAGCCTTTCGGCGAACGCTGATGCGTTGGCATTGGCAGACTCGATGGCGAGGTATCGATAGCCGAATTGGGAGCCAGCTCAACTAGGCTGCACCAGCGCTCGCCCATGGCCTGCACTTTCCTTTGTGAAGCCAATTCGAGCCAGGACGAGGCACTCTGTTGGCCAGTAGTCATTTGGCTTCACAAACATGCGGATGTAGATGTCGGACTGCAGGCTCAGGGCCGACACGGTCGCGAAAGTTCGCCATATCGCGGGGCTCTGGTAGGGGACAAAACGGGAAAGTATTGCCAAATGTTACAGCCCGACGAGGCTGGAACCCGCATGTTTGAAGGGCTGTGCATCCATACAGCACGATTTTGGGATCCAACTAACAATTTGCGCACAAGTTATCCACAAGGGGGATACCTTGCATTGCCAAAATGACCCCATTATCTTGTATCTCGTTTCTCCAGAAACCCCACATCTTGTGTTTTTGGCGGGCACGCTGCGGATTCAGAAAGGCAGCGGGTATGCGTGCAAAGTTTGGTCGCCGAGCACGCATAACCGCCTTCCCTGAGCCAATGCGGACATTGGTGGGACGCGCATTAGAGAAAAACCGAGTCTGGCTGTCAACCATCCAGCCCGGTTTTCCGCTCAAGGGTTGCTCCTGCCTATTTGATCCAATATCGATCAGGAGCACATCATCGTGCCGAAAAATACGAAGCAAACCTCCTCCACTGTAGCCACCCTGGCTTCCGAAGTCCTTCGCAGCGGCAGTTCGTCTGCGATCCAGAAGGAGCTGGCCGGCTCGGCTATGTCGCAGGCATCCACTGGTAAGCAAACCAGTGCCGAAATGGAGACCAAAGCCAGTCGGGTTCTGGAAAGCGACAAGTACAACGCCACCACCAAAGCCCTTGCGGGGTCGGTGCTTTCTCAGTCGAACAAAGACCGAGGCAACTGACATGGCCCAGTATTTCGTGAACCGGAACAAGCAGGCCAATGGTGACCATGAAGTGCACACCAGTGTCTGCACCTATCTGCCAGCGCCTCACAACCGTCTTGACCTGGGCTACCACATTACGTGTGCCACCGCTGTGCGCCAGGCTCGGAATGTCTATCCCCAATCCAACGGCTGCAAATACTGCTCTACCTTGTGCCATACGCAGTAGCCCTGGCCTAGCTGAAGACCAAACCAGGTGCTGCCCGCTTCATGGCGGGCCCACCTTACGGCAGTCGAGCTCACCGGGGAGAAAAATCCATGAGCTATCTCGTGTATTGCACGTTCGATCTGAAGAATGCGTCATCGAACGACTACGAAAAAGCTTACGAAGAGTTGAAGGGGATAGGGCTCGCCAAGGTGGTCAAGGCGGATGCAGGCCATAACGTGGTGATTCCAACCACTTCGACGATGGGCTTTTTTGACGGATCGGGAGCGGGCGCAGTCCGCGATTCTGTGCGCAACTCCGTAAAGAAGGCCTTTGCCAATCGGGGGCTCACCTCCGAGATTTTTATTGTCGTGGGCGGTAACTGGGCCTGGGGTGGGGCCACTACTTAACGGTTTATGGCCCTACGGATGGGGCCCTACCAAAGCAGGCTTGGACACCTCGCATCGCTATACCGAGTCTAATGAAGCGCTTGAGCTCCGGAAAGGCGGGCACCAAAATGCTGATTCGCTGGGGGTATCGATGAGCGCCTGTGGCTCAAGGAGAAAGGCATGAGGCCCACTGACGCGATACGAGGAAAGGAAGCAGACATCCGGCGCCTGATCGAGACCTATGGCTTCGTTGAGCCCAAACTCTTCGGCTCTGTCGCTCGAGGCGATGATCACGAAGGGAGTGATCTCGATCTTCTCGCCACTATCCCTGCAGCAATGGCTGGCAAGATCTCCTTGTTCGACATCGCCGAGCTCGAAGATGAGCTTCAAGCTCTGCTAGGTGTGCCGGTGGACTTCCACGTTCACAACAACATGCCCGAGCACCTCAGGCAATCCATTGAGCGTGAGATGGTTACGCTGTAGCTGTGAACATGCTTGCGATGATCCTGGCTTCCAGCAGGGTATTGTGAGGCAGTTCTTCCTCATCGTTCGTCGTGGCCAGGGTCGTGGCATCAATGGGGAAAATCCTCACGTTCCGGGGCCGTTTCCCGTCGTTATAGGCAAGCTCGCAAAACAGCTCCCAGTCGTAGGCAGGGGAGTCTGTGACAACCTCGAGCTCTCCGTCGTCGGTTGCCAGGAACCGGAGGAGCGCCGCTCTGGCATCAAACGGCAGGGCGTACTCACCTCACAGCGCTTTGGCAGCACGATCTCCATCACGAACTCACTGCATGCTCGCCATGTATTGAGGAGTTCAACGTAGAATTTCTGGCCATCCACGGCGACCAACGCCATGGAGATGAGCTTGGCCTGCTGGCTTAGCTCAGTGAATTTGCACTCCAGAAAGAGTTTCATGCGGTCGAATATCCTCTATGCCTAGCAAACGCTTATACAGGCACCACCTGCCACAATGGCCGTACCCCCGTTGGGAGGTTGAACGCGGCGCTACCTGAAGCCGTCGCCTGGCTCTCGGCAGTTTTAGTGATAATGCAGCTAAGCCTAGGTAGAGCCGTGTGAGGCCGCCTACTGCCGTCCGCTTCAACGGCATGATCCACGACTACGGCCTACTCAACGTACTCGCCGAAGTTCCCACTGTCCGTGATGCGATGACTCAAGCCGCTCTGGCGATCAAGCTGCATCTGCAGTAGTCCAATCTAATCAAAATTGCTGGTTGGAGTTGAGCGATCACCAATCTTTGGAAAAGTCTCGATGTTCGAGCGCGGCGACACATCCAGGGCCTAAAGCAGGCGCAGATTGGTTGAGTCAATGAGAAGTTGGGCGGTACCGCGACAACTCTGTGCCACCCGTGAAGGGTGGCCTGGTCATAAGTAGGTTATGGCCTCTGGGCGGTCAAGCCGTCTGAGATACAAGGGACTCACGGAGAGTATCGACCGATGCTACCCAGTTTCGGCGGTTGTCGTAGGTTGTGAAGCCTAAGCGCTCTGCAAATGCCGATGCCTTGGCATTTGCACACTCAATGAATAGGTGCCGATAGCCAAGGGTGGGTGCCAGTTCTACCAGGCGTTCAACTAGGGCTCGGCCATGCCCAGCACGCTGATGTTCGAACATCAGCCGAGCGATCACCAATGTTTCCCTAGGGCAGTGAGCGTCAGGCCTTGCGAAGAGCCGAAAATAGAGATCAAACTGTTTACTCCGTGCAGAGCCTGTGGCGAATGATCTCCAGACCTTCTGCTGAACGTACCTAGGCTTGTAAGTGAACCGCTCGAGGATGAACTCTCTCAAGTGGGGCAGGAGATCCTCTGCTCTTGCTTGAGCAAATTCGAACCATTCATCATCACTGGCATTTGCAGTCGGGAAAATCAGCATCGTTTCGCTCCTGTTCTAGGGAAGAAGAGCGAAGTGTAGTTGGCAAACACTTGACTCACTCGAACTCGTGTCAGGATGGGGGTAGGGGAGGGGGCGAAAGCTGAGGGAGCACTCTCCAAACTGACATGTTTTTGTCGAGCCAAGGCTATCGTTTGGCAACAAAGTAGGTCTGGATGGTTTACGATGTCATCCTGTTTTCAACCAATCGTATTAAGGATTACCTATGTCTCGCCTTGCCGAATTCCGCCAACTTGAACAGCAACTAGCAGCCCAGCTGGCTGAGCTCGAAGCCCTCAAGGGTAGCTCTGAGCTCCAAAAAGAAATTGAGTTTGAGACCAAACTGCGCGACCTACTGGCCCAGTATGGCTATAGCCTTCGCGACATCATCAACATCCTCGATCCGCAGGCCAGCCGCCGCCTTGCGGCTCCCGCTGCTGTCGAAAAGGCTCCGCGCCGTGAGCGCCAGGTGAAGCTGTACAAGAACCCGCACAACGGTGAGATCATTGAAACCAAGGGTGGCAATCACAAGCTCCTGAAGGAATGGAAAGCTCAGTACGGTGGTGACGTGGTTGAGGGATGGCTCAGCCACTAATTAGTGCTGGTGTCACATATATAAAATTTAAATAGATCAAAGAGGCTGCCTCTGTCGAAAGTGGTAGCCTCTTTTTTCGGGGTTGATATGTGGGTAAAAATCAAATCCTTGATTGGCGACATCAAAAATCACAAGGTTACATCGGGTTTGATCCTGTTCCTAGGAGCGGGTGCAACTTCTCTCGTCTATCAGATTGCTGGAGACATTGTAGACGGACGTTGGTCGGCAGGCGGAGTTAAGCTTTACCTACACAGTGCACCACTTCAGCGCGGTGAGCCGATTTATTTGTTCTATGCGAGTCCGAGCCTGGCCAGTGGTGAGCGTCTAATAGTTCCTGTTGAGCTGAATGTTGGCAATGACTCCGATAAGGTTTCTGAAAAAGTTGTCTTGTCTATCAGATTCCCTAAGGAGTCTGATCGAAACCTAATTCCGAATGACATTCAGAGATATAACGGCCCAATTAGCCCTAAGGAAGTTACCCTAGAGGTTAATTCCGATAGTGAATTTGTTTACGCGAATCACAGGGCCTCGTACATGCCTCCCAGGGATTACATAAACTTTATTGATGGGGCGTTTTCTGTGCCTGTGGCTAGAGCAGGCCAAAGCTATCTGTCATTTCCATCCGGTATGGACATAAAGGCTACTCTTTCGAGTGTGACTAGCGCTAGTGAGGACTGGGAGTTGAGGTATCGGGCTGTTTCGGCAGAAAATACTAATCAGCTGCGAGATTGGGTAAGGTTCGATTATGGCCAGAGGTTAGCTAGAGAGTTTCGCGAGCGCGAAGGCTTCGTGAAATATCTTTGGGGGTGGGCACTCTCAAAGGAAGTTACGGTTTTTGGATTTTATCCTGATTACAGTTATGATCCAGTGAAGAAGGTGTACTTCCCCAGCAGTGACCCAAAAGAGTATATGATGTTTAGGTTTAGTCCCTACTCACGTGATTTGATTTTTAACGATGCCTGAGTGTGGGCTGTCCATGAACCAGTCATATAGGCTGGCTCGCTCTCTATGGTGTTATGAAAAGAAGAAGCTTCGCTGTCTTTTGAACTCAATGAAGTCTTTGGCAGTAATCTGGTTTCGCCTTTTTCCGCCGTTCAAGGTAATCACATCAAGCTCGCTGCTTCCTAGGATGGCCTTGTTGATGTCATCGCTGTGAGCAGGAGTATGGTTGTAGATTCTTTCGAAAAACTCTTGCACCAGCACTGGGCGGCCTGTGTCGCAGAGAAACTTTGGAATGTCCTCTGAAAGTTCACCTTTTGCCTGGTCTCTTGCTGATTCATTGAAGAGATACAGGTTTTGATTTTGCTCCTCACTAGGGTCGTAGGCCAGCATGTTCAAGCCAGCTCTACCGAAGTGAGCTTGAGTTTCACTGCTCTGGTGAAGTACGTCGTTGTATACCTGGCGAGCTCTGTGTTTATTTGCCAGGTGGAGCAACCAATAGCGCCAACCATTTGGGTTGTTTATTGAAAATGGGCTGACAAACCTAGCGCATTTTTTGAAATTTTCGAAGACCAGTCGTTCGGCTACGCCCAGCCATGAGTTCTTGGATTGCAGCTTTTCAAGAGCTTCAAAGTCCTGAACGCTTAACTTCAAATAAGCGAGCTGTGAGGCCAGGGTTTGAGGGTCATGCTGCTTCAAAAAGGCCGTTAAGGACGAAATCATGAATGTATAAAATACCTCAACAGAGTCATTGATGGCCATCATGTCTGTCAGGGTGTCTACTTGTACGTGGCTGTGCCCGCATTGGTCTAAGTTGAATATGATGTTTGTGAGTTTTTCAGCCTTTATCTGGGCCTTAATTGAGGGGTAAATGCTCTCAAAGAAATTGCTGAAATAATACGGTTTTATCGTCAGGAATCGATTGGAAATAGTGTGCTCAAGAAGAATAGGACTGAGGTGACCTTTTAAGATCTCTATTACGTTCTTGTCGGCATCGTTTAGGATGAGGCAGCACTCTATTTCAAGAAGCGGCAGGTTCTCACTCATCCTGTAAAGGTTAATGTCGAGGATGGCTCGACTCAGTTCCTCTACGAAAATTATAGGTGATCCGGCGGATCCACATTCATAGCGGCCAGCACCGCTAAACCCGTCGACGATAGCGAGGCGAAACCTCCTTACCATGGGTTTGCAGCGTGTCAGGACGTATTGGTAGAAATATTCGCGAAGAATCTGATGCTTTTTCCTTGAATGCTCGAGCAGGGTGGCTCCTTGTTCCCAAGCATAGCTCTTTCCGACCATGAAACGTCCTTATTAGGCTACGGTAGATCTACTGGGCCATGCCTACCAACTTGACAGGCATTTCGTCCCAGGTCTTGCCACGATATTCTCTACCGTTGGCTTTTTTCGAGCGGCGAACATTGTCTTTACCCCATGTTCCCCACTGCTTGAAGAAAAACGCGGTACCGCTTTCCAAGCACTGAGTGTAGATCTCGTCGATCCACCCCTCTTTAATCGGGCGCGCCTTGTTTCCACTCTCCCCACCGACGATAGCCCAGTCGATTTGCGAGAGATCGATAGGGCCAACGGGGCCAATCAGCGGCTCAAAGGAAATGAACCGAATCTGGGCAGGTGTTTCCTTCAAAAACTGGACTCGCTCAGCGGCGTCGGCATCTTCGACCGAGGTGCCCAGCCAGACGTTTGGCAGCACCTCAGTAATAACCTCGTTGAGGATTTGCCGCATCCGCTCAGGGCGTTTCGTCAGGATCTGATAGTTATGGTGAGGGGTCTCACGCATCACCTTCCAGACCGCGATGATGAACTCTTCGCTTACCTTCTCGTGGAACAGGTCGCTCATGGAGTTGACGAACACCTTCCTGGGCTTCTTCCAGCGATACGGGATGGCCAGGGAATCGTGGTCTTCGACGATTGAACCGTTCCAGACGATGCGTTTGTTCTTCTTGCGGGTGAGCCCAACGTACTTGGGGGTACCCATGGCCTCGAGGCGACGCGCCATCTCCATGGCATAGCAGTTTTTGCACCCAGCGCTGATGATGGAGCAGCCGGCCACTGGGTTCCAAGTAGAGTCCGTCCACTCGATTTGTGTTTCTGCCATATCCCTTCCTAGCTCCTCGTTTGCGTTCCTAACTGGCGCATTTCTGACCGAGCGAGCCGAATTCGGAGGCCATCATAATGAATTCCGACACCTATGGGCAGCCATCGGAGCGGCCTGGTGGCTCGTATCAGTCAGCACTGTACGAATAAACAGTATAGCGTGGTAAGCCCGCAGAAGAGGCCTTAGGTGCTCCAAAAACGTCGCTAAAGCGACATTATGTACAGATTTGAGACGTCATCAAAAAGCCACCATTGAAAGCTTTTTCAAAAAACGGAGCTCTATTTATTTGAAATCAAAAGAAAAGCTGTGGTGTCCCTGCCTCCTCGGTTCTTCTGATAGAAAATGGCCCTAGCGGCAACAGCTTTCGTCGTGGCCCAACCGATTTAAACTGCTGATTTGATTAAAATTTGAGCAGTTGACGTAGAGGTAGGGCACGGCTGGAGCCCTTGCTTGCATCATCGTCATTTGGGGCCGTAAGGCCCCGGCTAGCTTTTGGTGTCAAACAGGCATGTAAATAAACCTGTTTTTTTTGTGGGTATTTGATTGGGGATTGTCAATTGATGGACACGCATAAACGTACTGGGGCTCTTCAGTGAGGCCGTCAGACGCGCTTAAGGGCAAGCGGGATCAGGTCAGGCTAGTCGTCGAAAACTACGGCTTTGTCTCACCAAAGATCTTCGGATCGACAGCCCGAAATGAGGATCGTGAGGGAAGTGATCTGAATCTTCTTGCGACCATACCTGACGCGTTGGCAGGGAAGATTTCATTGTTCGATATCGCAGACCTTGAGGCCGAGCTGTTGGTGCTGCTCGGCGTTGCGGTCGATTTTAACATTGCTAACAACATGCCTGACCATCTGAGAGCGTTGGTCAGTGCTGAGGCAATTGATCTGTAGCGCCTAACCGACAAGGGCGGGGGCAGATCGATCACTCAGGAGCGACAAACATGCCGGCAATGATTCGAGCGTCCAAGAGGGCATGATGGGGTAGAGGTGCTCCATCGTTGCAAGCGTCCAGAGTCGTAGCGTCAGTGGGCCTGTTCAGCACGTTGCTCGGCCAGCGTCCGTCAACATAAGCAAGCTCGCAGAAAAGCTCCCAATCAAATTGCGGGGCGTCGGTCACTATCTCCAGCGTTTCAGAGAAACCTTTGAGAAAGGCCAAAAGGGCGTCACGCGCCGCCAGAATGGGCATCGCATAACTCCCATGCCAGAGCTGTGGGAGCACAATCCCGATCACGAAATCGCTACAGTCTTGCTTGTCCCACGTGTCCTTCAATTCCACGTAGAATTCGCGACCGTTTTCAGCGACCAAGGCGAGCGAAATCAATTTTGCTTCCGACGACAGCTGAGTGAATTCGCAATCCAGGTAGAGCTTCAAGACAATGACCCCTTTCGTATGAGTGGCAACCGCATCGACATTTCACAGGAAGCGCCCCTATGGAGAGCGGCTCTGGATCATTTCGGCCATGCAGGGCTGTACCAGATCGTCATCGAACTGTGGCAAGGAGCCGGGCCTCCCGCAAGGCTAACAGTCGAATTCCTGGACGAGTCTGAGGTAGGCCCAGTGGTGATTAATTTACTGAAAATTGCCCTGGTGGAAGTGGGCGGTGTCGTACCTTTCAGAGAGGACTCATCAAACCGGGTGACGCTCTACAGCAGGCACGCTCAGCACCTGGTTGATGGCCTGCTGGAGAGGATGCCTGCCACCATGCTTACGAGGCAAATGCGGGTGGCTCGCGTGTCCAATGATATGGGCGTCTGAGGCGTGGTTCGGACAAGCGAAGCGGCGATGAACGGTCATTGCTAGGCGACGGAGATACGATCAGGATGGCGCACTGCCATCATGAAAGGGATTTTCGTTATGCCACCGTATCAACATCAGTTCGTGTGTTTGGCCAGTTCTAAAAAGCCAGGTGGCCGGTGTGTGGCCGGAAAAATTTGGGGTGGGCCTAACCACGGCGCTTGGATACGCCCAGTCAGCAATCGTCAGAATGACTCAATCTCGGATCCCGAGCGCACCTACGCTGATGGCCAGCTATTACGGAATCTGGATATTACTGCCGTCACTTTTTCCAGCCTTCAGAATCACCAGTATCAGATTGAGAACCACGTCATTTGCCATCCGCCACTGTGGGCGTCAGCTAGTCGCTTGGGTCTAGATGGTCTCGCACAGCTCGTCGATACTCCCCAGCAGCTCTGGGAGCCGAATTTCCATAGCACTGGTGGAGTTAACGACCGAGTGCCTCCTGACCTTCTGAATGCTCAGCGACCGACGCTCTACCTGATTCGTCCAGAGAGCGCCTCTGTCAGGGTATTGGCGGAGGGAGCTGATTTCGACGATCCTAGGCTTAAGGTTCGGGCCACGTTCAGGTATAACCAGCGGCAGTACGCCCTGAAGATTACCGATATCCAGGCGGAGCAAGATTATCTGCGTCGCGGCGCCGGAACCTATCCACTCCCGGAAAACACCTACTTCACGGTCAGCTTGGGAGATCTCGATCCGAGAACCGGCTACGCCTACAAGCTTGTCGCTGCCATATTCTGACGGATGCTCATGAAAATTTTGACGATAGGCTTTACCGAGAAAAAGGCCGAACGATTCTTTTCTCTCATCAAGCTCTCAGGTACCAAGCGGGTCGTGGACGTCCGGCTGAACAACATCTCCCAGCTTTCCGGCTTTGCCAAGCGGGACGATCTCAAGTATTTCCTGACGGAAATCTGTGACGTCGACTACGTCCATCTGCCTGACCTGGCGCCTACCAAGGAGATCCTCTCGCCCTACCAGAAGAAGGACATCTCCTGGCAGCAGTACGAGGAGAAGTTCATGAACCTGATGGCGAAGCGCAACATCGAGAAGCATGTGCGCCGGGATCTCATGGAAGGTGGCTGCCTGCTCTGCAGTGAGCATCAACCTCATCAGTGCCATCGTCGGCTTGTTACCGAGTACCTGAAAGAGCATTGGAGCGACGAGTCCATCGACGTCAAGCATCTCGTATGAGTGATACCAAGACCATCCTCATCGCCTACCCGAAGGAATTCCTCTGCTACTCGAAGCTGCAGAGGAAGGTGCAGTTCTACACCAGCCAATCCCCTGAGATTCAGCTTATCGCCATGGCTGATCCCAACGGATATGTGAGCGCCTATGCGGAAGAGCAGGGCCTCCCTTTCGAGTTGGTGGATGACCATGCCGGCGCCGTCGAAAAAGCTACGCACGCGATTCTCTTCGAGGATCGCGAGTGCTTTGCTGAGTTGAGGTGTGCTTTGGGCCAGGCCACGATTCCGACCCGTGTAGTCCCGCTTCAGCTCACCCTGGTGGTGAACAAAGATCGAGGAGACATCTACGACGTCTACATCGGTCGAGGCACTATCTGGGGTAATCCCTACCAGATGGGCCAGGACGGTGATCGTGACGAGGTCATTCGCAAGTTCGCCTACGACTTCGGTCGTGGCTTCCTCAAGGCATCTGAAAACCTCGAGCACAACCTAGGCATCATCAGGGGTAAGGTCATCGCTTGCCATTGCAAGCCTGCTGCGTGCCACGGGGATGTGCTGGCAGCCCATCTCAATTCCCAAGATGACGGCCTCTGATAGTTGCCAACGCAATCTGTAAAGAATGGCTTAAATATAAATAGTTTCAATTGCGTCTCAAGGATGTTAATTAATGACAAGGCGTGGCAGTTCCGATTTGGTTTTTACGGCTGGGGACTCAATCACAAAGTTTGCTTTAGATTTGATTCCGGGTGCGAGTGCGTCTAAGGCTTTGTATGAGCTAATAAAGGCTGCATCTGACAATATTGGGAAATACCAAGAGGAACGTAACGAAAAAAGAGTTAAGAAATTTCATGAGGGTTTGCTGAATGGTGAGCCGACTCTGATAGGGGATTTTCTAGATGTCGATGATTATCATGCGCTGCTTAAAATATGCTTGAGTGATATTGAGGGTGGCAAATCAAAAGTCTACGGGCAATTTGCCAGGTCTATAGCGGCTGGAAAGGTAAATAAAAAATATAAAAAATACCTTATCGTTACTCTTAGTCAGCTTACTAATCAGCAATTAGATAAGCTTCGGCGTGGTTGGATTGCCACCAATTACACCTTGGTTACCCCTGATTACAGAGGAAGTATTGCCCCCAAAAATATCTTGCTGGGTGATGAAGCAGAAATCATGGATGAGATGGATCATGAGTCGCTCTCCGTGAAGAAGCTAGTAAAAAATGGGGCTCTGTCTAAGCTCGGCAATGAATTGGTGCAAGGGTGTTTCAAACGGTCTCAGCTCCTGCCTGAAGCGATAAAAGAAACTTCATGGGCTGGAGGTGCTTTAGATGTCATAACGGCGGAAACTAGGCATCACTCAACAATTGAGTATCTTGACACGCTTTTAAGCCTGCTTCACTCCGGCTTGGTGAAGGCTAATTTGTATTCGCCTGCAAATGAATTTGATCAATCAGATCTTTTGGAGGTGCTGCCCTTCTGTGTTGTGTTGATTCGAGACCACAGTCTGTTCAAGGAAAGTGCGGATGAGATAAGGGCGATGGCCAATGGACGCCCTACGATTCTGGCGTTTATAGGTAAAAAAGATGAAAAAATTGTCAAACTTTTTAATGTCTGCGATTTGCTTGAATGTGATGACAGGGATCTCCAGTCGCAGTCAGATATGAAGAACAAAATTTCAATCGCTGTCCGTCGGAAAATTACGTTTGCTAAGGCTCCTTAGTTTATCGGTAGGAAGAGTGTCGTGGGTGGAGCTCAATTTTAAAAAGAGGTGGATTGGTGGGAAGTGCTCTCGGCATGTGCCAGACTCTTTGTAAGATTGGTGTTGAGGAATGGCTAAGTAATCGAAAGGTCTAACAGCTTATTCGGGCTACCGATACTTCGACCACCCAGGCCGGCCATCGAGCTCTTCCAGAAGATCATCGTCATCATGTCTCGCTCGATGGCTGCTAGACACAGGGCGAGGATCCATTTCTTCGAAGTTCAGGATTGACTGGGTCTGCCTGGTGGGGGCGTGGTACGTGGCTTGTTCGTAGCAGGCGAACCGCCGAGCATCGTCACTGGTGCTCCAGTCCGTTCCCTCAATGTCTACCTCATGTAGGCCACTGATGCCGGCCTTATGCGCTTTGGCAGCAGCGGAATTTTGAGGAAGCGGGATGCCTTTAGTGATCCACACCCTGGCATCGCGCAGGGCCTTCGAACAAATTGAATACTTCACTACACCGTCTTCAGCTACCACAAATGCCAAGTGGCCCTCAGAGGCTTGTGCGAACTTGGATGCTACACACGAGCGGGATGCCTGAAAGTGCTCTGCTAGTTCGGAGAGGTGCTCCAGAGTGAAGTCCTTATCCTCTGCGAGCGGCTGGATCATCGCCCAGGGAACCAGGCACTCAGCTGCAAAGGTATCGCATGCAATCTCCTCGTGAGGGCGCCCTGTGAAGCGTTCAAGCTCATCGGAGGGCACCTTCTCACCGTGCAAGGAGGGCAATTCTAGAACGTGGTGTGCGATCTCATGGAGGATGGTAAAGCGCTGCCGAACCGGGCTGTCCTTTTCGTTGACCCAGATGTGCTTCTGCCCACGCCTTTCAAAGGTGCTACCTGCTTCACCCTCGGGGAGTTCTACACGCGAAACCTTGAAGCCTAGGTGAAGGGCAATCGCCTCAACATCAACTGGCGCTGAATTGATGCCTGCATCCTTCAACAGTTTCCGAGCTCTTGAGATCACAACGTTTTCGTCCATGAAGCTCCTCGCTGTCACATTTGCTGAATGAGTTGGATCCGCTTGAGCCAGGCCTCTTCGGTGTTCGGACGTTCACCTCTGAAGCTCATCGTCGCTACGTCTTCAAAATCTTCCCATGGGATGTCCATCCGAGAGACCATCAGGTGGTACAGGGAATCCTCAACTGCTACCGACTTGGCCAGCAGCTTGAAAACCTCACCTTCACGGTCATCCAGCTCGAGCGCATGGCTCAAGCGTATGACAACGTCCTCTGACGGGGCTGCTCGATCTCCTTTCTCCAATCTCCAGATGTACGCGTGATCCAGGTCGCCAGCACGTTTCTCCAAGTCACGGAAACTCAGCTCTTTTCGTTCACGCATGGTTGCGATGAACCCGGCCAAATCCATTTTTTTCTCCAACCTATTGCATTGCCCAAACGGGCGGGAGTAGTCTGTTGCCTAGCTAGACAACAGCTCGCTGTTCATGATCCATGATAAGCGGCTTTTTTTTGAAGTCCACTGTTGTCTGGCTGGACAACGACCATTAGGTCGTTTTTTAAGGACGGTGGTGTTGTCTGCGTAGACAACAGCTCATTTGGTTCAGATACGAGGATTCACCCATGAGTCAATTGAACGATTTTGAGGTTGAGGACGTGGCTGCCGCCGTCTTGGCAGGCCGCGAGGTGCGTGATCATGGCCCATACAAAATCCAGCTCGGCAACGATGCGCTGGAGTACCGGCCATTGGTGATCGCTGATCCTGTTCCGACCGGGCAGCAGGTATTGGAGGCTGCTGAACTCCGCCCGGTTGACGAGTACCTGCTGTTCCAGCTTCTCACCAATGGCCATTTGGAGCTGCTCAGCCCTAGTGAAACCACTGACCTGCGCCAGGCAGGTGTCGAGAAGTTCCTGGCATTCAAAAGTGACCGCACCTTCCGTTTCTTCATCGATGGTCAGGCGCAGGACTGGGGGGCTCAACGCATCTCTGGTCGCACCTTGAAGAAGCTGGCCGGCGTAGATGCTCAGAAGTACGACATCTTCCTGGTCATCCCGGGGGATGACGATGAGCTGATCGAAGATCGCGATCTGTTCGACTTGGCCCGCCCTGGTGTCGAGAAATTCGCTTCGGTGGAGATCAACATCAAGGTCTTCGTAAACACGCAGCCGGTGTTCGTCCACTCGCGCAACCTCACTTACTGGGAAGTAGTGCGGCTGGCCTACCCAGAAGCTGTGCCAGACCCGAACGCCCACTTCACCGTTACCTTTGCGAAGGGCCACGAAGGCAACTCGGCGACCAACCTGGTCGATGGGCAACACGTCCGTATCAAGAAGGGGATGCACTTCAATGTCACACCAACTGATAAGTCGTAGTCCTCACCTCCTGCGCTTGCGCAATGAAGGGTACAACCTGGACACCAAGGACGGTTACCTCTTGGTTCGGGACGTGCCCTACGTAAACGCTCAGCGCCAGGTGTGCAAAGGCGTGCTGGTCATGGCGCTCAATCTGACCGCTGATGTGGCGGTCAGTCCGAGCGACCATACGGCACACTTCATCGGTGACCTCCCTTGCGATTCGCAAGGGCGTCCCCTCGAGCAAATCATCAACAACAGCAATCCGAATCAACTGCTGTCTGATTTGCTCGTGAACCACTACTTTTCGGCCAAACCCAAGGCTGGCAACTATGCCGATTACTACGAAAAGGTCTCGATCTACGTTTCGATTCTGAGTGGCCAGGCTCAGGCCATTGATAAGGATGTCACTGCCAAGACCTTTGCCCCGTTCCGCTCGGATGTAGAGGAAACGGTCTTCGCCTACACCGATACGGCATCAGCACGCGCTGGTATCGGAGCGCCCACTGAGAGGTTCAAGGGATTGAAAGTGGCAGTGGTTGGGCTCGGCGGTACCGGTGCCTACATCCTGGATCAGGTCGCTAAAACGCCCGTTGCGGAGATCCATCTGTTCGATGGCGACGTACTCCAGCAGCACAACGCGTTTCGCTACCCTGGGGCTGTCTCCTTCATCGATCTGCAGCGGGGGATGAAGAAGGTCGACTACCTCAAGGAGAAGTATGGGGAGATGCACCGCAACATCACTGCCCACCCATGCATGATCGCTGCCGGCAATGTCGCTGAGCTGGGCGCCTTCGACTACGTGTTCCTGAGTGTCGATAACGCGACGGTGCGTGATTTGGTGGTGAAAGCGCTGCGTGGCACGAAAACCTCGCTGCTTGATGTCGGTATGGGTGTTCACCTTGTCGGCGACACGCAGCAGGTCTGGGGCATGTGCCGTGTGACGACCCTCACAGCAGAGCATTATGATCACGCCGATCGCACCATGCCGCTCACAGAGAACTCTGCAGAGGATGCCTATCGCTCGAACATTCAGATCGCTGACCTGAATGCACTCAACGCGGTACTGGCGGTTGGCACCTGGAAGCGCCTCTGTGGATTTTACGTCGATCAAGTCCAGGCCGACCACTTTACCTACTCGACCAACATCAACGAGATGGGCAACAGCGAGGAGCGCCCATGACCATCAAGAGTCTCACACCTCAGTTCGTTGAGAGCTTCCCACAGAAGCTGGAACCCGGTGAGCTGTACCTGGCAATGGAGTTCGCAACTGCAGCACACCTGTGTGCCTGCGGTTGCGGCAACAAGGTGATCACTCCATTCTCGCCAACCGACTGGCAGATGTCTTTCGATGGTGAAACGGTGTCGCTCAAGCCTTCCATTGGCAACTGGACGTTCAAGTGTCGCTCGCATTACTGGGTACGATCGGGCCGCATCGAGTGGGCCGGCAACATGTCCCAGGAAGCGATCAACGCAGGTCGCAAGCGCGATGCCGAAGCGAAAGCACGGCGGCAACCTTCCAGTCCAGTAGGCGATGTAGATCGTCTTTCGGCACCAACCCAGCAGCCGACTGAGCCTACGTCGCTGATCAGCAGGCTTAAGAGCTGGCTCGGCTTGTGATTCCCGAACGACGGGCGTCATATAAAGGAAGAGGGCCTAGGAGGAGAAATGGCCCTCAACCACCTCACAGCTACCTCGCATGCCCCGCCTAAATCATCAGTTCATCACTGGTACAGTCCAGTGAAATGGCCTTCTTCATGCACCAAAATGGTGCGCAAAAAATCATAAATTACACTTTAAGTGTATGATCGCCATATGCCATACTCGGCTTATCCAATGATTCTCGCCCTGCTAGGGCACCTCTGTGATGGAGGTTTTGGCGTTTGCAGCGCCGGCTAGTAGGGGAGAATTGTCACGATTTTGTTGGGAAGCAAAACTGTGACGGCGCTACCGTTTGGCGGATCCTGGGGCTGGTGGTTCGTGAACCTTGGAGCTTTGGCTCGGTCTGAACTACAGTCGTGATGCCGCTTGTCGGCTGACGACAGGTACTGCTTGTGAAGCTTGGCGAGCGGATTCGATAATCCGCGCCGCCGCCGCAAGCGCGTCGGTACCACGTTGCTAACCAGTGGAGTCAGTGGTCGCGCATTTGGATTCGTTGATGCACCGTGGAACCAATATTCTTAGAGGATGGAGCTATGACTCTGGAGCGTATGATCGAAGAGGCCCGTAACCGGAAGGGTTCTCATGAAGCCAGCCTGAAGGCGGCTCGTGATCGCATGGCCGAGACCAACAATCGTCTGGCACGTGAATTCGCTAATCAAGAAGTCACCGCGACACTGCTGGCCAAGACCTGCAGCCTCTAATAAATCTCTCTACATGAAAGCAGCCTTATGGGCTGCTTTTTTTTGCGCGATCATAATGACTCCATATCTCATCACCAGCTTCGAGGAAGCGACGCTGGCAGCTCTGATTCATGAGCCCTATGGCTACGATCATGCTGACATCTTCGACAAACCTCAGATCACGTACATTTATAACTATCTGAAGTCCTTCATGCCTCCGATTCCTGCGGGTAAGAAGACGGTAGGAAGTATTCTGCTTGAGCACGAGTACATCGACCGAGACTTCCTTGAGGATTACTCCCGCTTTTATCTGGGGCGCTTCGGTAACGATGGCTACAAGTGTGCTCGCCTTCACTTCTTCAGCTGCGATCTAACCCACAAGCGGCTTGATGCTCTCCTGGCGGGAGATGCGGGGGAGGTGTTGGCTGATGACGAGGATGAGAGCGCTGTTAAGACTGTGGAGCAACTGCAGTCCCACTACCTCGGCTTCATGGTGATCAAGCCGCTCACTCGGACATTCGTGGGAAAGACCTGCCTGCGTGTGAGTGGTGATCGAGGTGAGGGCAAGAAGAAAATCGACAAGCGCTATGATGTGAATCTGTTTGGCATCAAGCTTACGATCGATTCGATTGCTTTCCAGGAGCAGGACAAGGTTGTAGCTGCCTGCGCAACCACCGCCATTTGGACAGCGCTGCATAGCCTTCCAGGGCGTGGGGTGAAGGACATCAAGTCCTGCAGTGAGATCACCACCGCTGCGTTGAATTTTGTGGATGGCTCCAGTAACGGTTTCCCGAACAAAGAGCTGACCAACAAGCAAATTCAGCGAACGTTGGATGTCGAGGGACTGCGCTATCACAACACGAGCCTCGAACAATCAACCCGAGAGTCCTTCCGGGACTACCTCATTGCTCATATCGATAGCGATCTGCCTGTCATTTTGACGGGTACCGTATACGGCGTTGAGCCCAATGAGTCTGGAGAGTATGTCAAGGCAGGGCATGCAATCACTGCACTGGGCTACGACTTCCGAGACGGTAAGCAGTGGGTATACGTACATGACGACCGCCTAGGCCCTTACGCACGGGCAGAAATCGTGATGGTTGAAGACTATCTCGGAACCGCTACACCTGACGCTGCAAAAGGTCGCTGGGGCCTGGCGATGTCCATCCGTGAGGCTGATGCAACCACGTGGGTAAAGCCGCATGAGATCATCGTTCCGGATATCTCGATTATTCCGGCAGATAGGAAAACTCGCATCGATTTCAAGTTCGCTCACGGCACAGCGGAGCGGATCCGCGACCAGGTTGTTGGATACTTGGTGGATGAAATTTGCCCTATGCTCGGCATCGACGTGCCTTCGGTCGGTTACGAGATAAAACTGGCATCGATTGCTCAGGCCCGGGACGATGTTCGCCAGCATTGCACTCATCGAGAAATCGGCAACAAGCTGGGTACCTACACCCTCGATGAAGAGCGGATGATCCGCTGGAGGAAGGAGAAACTCGGCTTCTTGACTGGCAACCTAGCACGCCTCCAGTGGCAAATTGATGTCTACTGGGATTCAGAGCCTGCCTTCCGGGTGTTTTTGGATGCCACCGATATCCCACTGGGCAACGCGGTTTCAGGCATTTACATTCTTGACCCGATTTATGCAGATGCAATGTTGGCCGGATTCATCGGCCAGGAGAGCCAGGTCGCCGGTCTAGACGACCAACATTTTTTCCCCGCATTCACCAGGGCCGTCAAGCAGCGCCGAGACGACTACGAAAGCCACCTCAACAGCATGTACGGCACGCTGCGTGCGCCCAACCACATTAAGGAAAATGAGGTTGCGCGGAACGGGAAGGGCACCAATCCAACAGCGAAGAAATTCTGGGATCCACAGCAGATCCGTTTGGTAGAGGTTCACCAGGCCTATCAAAAAGTGGCTGATGCGGTGGTTAGCGACCCGGATTCAAAGAGCAAGCTGATCTGGGCCATTGGCAAGGATGGTGTGTTGTTCATCGCCGAAGACATTCCGGCGCCGGACGAGCTTGGTCACCCGAGTATGACTGGTATGCAGGCCGCTCGGATTGCGGGGGAAATAAAGCCTAAGATTGGCTACTGGGAGGTCAATTTCTTCTCGGGAAGATACAGTGGTGACTACGCCGATGTAGAGAGGACACAATTCCTTACCAACGCTCTGTACAAGATTCGTTCTCTCTTCCCGCGTGACACATTTGAGGCTTTCTACCCTGACGCACCTCCCTCCACGGGCCAACAGCCTGATGGGCCAGAAGCGCCAGTCAGTGGTAGCGATACTACGGAAGCCGCACCTGTGAACGCGGTATAGCCCCCATATACCCGACCGGAGATAGCTCACGGTCGGGTTCTTTCTTCAGGGCAGCTAGCTCAGCGATTGCCTATCGATCTAAGATCCAGAAATCATCCTTGTTCTCCTTTGAGATCCAGAACCCGCCACCGTTCGGCAGGTGATTCTCGATCTCGTAGTTACGCCAATCTGCCATCGCGGGGCTGTCCAGTGCCTGTGGCTTTTTCTCCAGCAACCAAGCGACGGTGTTCAAAAATTGCCCGTGTGAGAACACTACGGTTCCACTGGCCTGGTGCTGGGCAAGCCGCACAAGGAAGGCTTGAACTCGGGATATAAAGTCGATGAATGATTCTGAACCGACGCCGTCGCGGTAGGCGGGGTCTGACCTGAGCCAGTAAGCGTCAACCCACCTCTTGCGTTGAGCGACGGTAGTGTCAGCACAGCGAGCAGGCTCTAGGTAGGTAAACTCCTGGATCGGCCATATCTCTGTTGTGGTACTGGGAAAGATTGTTGCAGTTGCCTGGGCGGTGGCCTGCGCTCTCGCAAATGGTGATGTAACAATCAGGTCGGGGGCCACAGAAAATGATCCGGCGACCATCCACGCTTGATCCACGCCAAGCGAGGTGAGGGGGATGGTCGCATGATCGCGGCTTGCAAGTCCGGCATTGGCGGCGCTCTCGCCATGCCGAATTAGCCTGACTCGTTTCATCGAATTATGTCCGGATACCACTGTTGAAAGTGGAGTTATATAAATTGCTCTAGGTCGGACAGTTTAACATTGCTCGGCAGCCGCCATTCAAGTAGTAGGCACAACCGGGTGCCAGGATAAACTTTCACATTGCGGCACAGCGAGTAAATGCAGGAGGCCATCTCCCTATGCCAGTGGTGAAGTAGTGTTTCGTAGGAGTGGGATTTTTCATCTGACTCAAGTTCGCAGAGAAAGTGGTTGCACCTGCTTACAATGATATTCATGACGTTGTCAGCGCCTTTAGACAAGGCCATCGTTTGCATGGTTAACACTGTCTGATCTCGAACTTGAATCACAGACATGGAGAGCCAGTCCGGTCGAACGGGAGCACAATGACCATCGCGCCCTAGCTCGTCAACACCCAGTGATCTTTTGCTCTCGAAATACATGAGAAGCTTTTTGACTACCTCGGTCTCAGGGGTGGAGGGCTGCCATGAGATGCCAAAAAAAGATGTAGAAATTCCTGTGAGTTTAGAGACCACAGCATTCACCCGTTTTTTCACTATGCAGCTCCTTTTTGAAGACCTACGTCCATGCTTGAGATGCCTCAGTCAATCAGTTTTGTTCGCGTGCTGTCAATGCGCCACGATATGCTGATTTTTGACTGAAAACATAGCGTCTCGATTCGCATGCATCCCAGCTAGGGGATAGATCGCACAGGCTTTTGTCCCCTCTGGGGCGTTAGTGCCAGCAATCCAATGGATCATGCCGGTGAAGGTCGCAACAGCTCAGGTTTGCTCTTACATGGCGACGGAGTTCGTGGTCTTCAACCGACCCCTCGAAATCACCCCCCGAGGCATGCTGACCTAAACAGTCCTAGAGCAATTCGACCAGGATACCTCTCTGCTTATCATCAGCGTGCACCGTGCGGGCTGCGCTTGGCCATGCTGCGCGGCTACGGCGATTCGCAGGATTCGCACTTGGAGAATGACCTGTTCGTCACTTGATAATTCTCAGAGAGGTAGCGGCACTCTACGATGCCCTTACGCACGGTTGGTGCGGCAAGCAGAAAAACTCTTCAAGCGATGGAACGGCCTAATGCTCAAGTTTAACGCGCACCTGGGATTTCAATTCACCGAGCTTCCTTTCCTGGATCGCTTTTCCGCAGCTGCTGAAGCTGGCTTCGCAGCGGTAGAGTTTCCTAGCCCCTATGAATATGACGCCTCTGTTCTAGCCGACCTCTTGCAGGCCTCTGGGTTAGAGCTCATTCAGATCGCTTCCCCCTCTGGTGATTCAAAAGGGCTTGCAGCCGTTCCAGGAAAAGCGAAGGAATTCCGACATGGCCTTGAAAAGGCCGTGCAGTACGCAACAGCACTCGGATGCACCAACGTGCACCTGATGTCAGGCGTCACTGGGGATGGTCAGGCAAGCGCTGTCTTCAGGGAAAACTTGGATTATGGGGTTAACTACCTGCTCGATCGTGGCCTCGTTCCCTTGGTGGAGGTTATCAGCGTGCAAGCGGCGCCTGGTTACTTTTTCTCCGACTTCCACAAGGCGCAGGATGTGCTTGACCGCTTGCCAGGCCTTCGTCTCATCTTAGATCTCTACCATGCCCAGATCCTGACCCAGGATGCGATAGGGATACTTCGTGCCTATCATCATCGAATAGAACATGTGCAGATTGCCGACTGGCCGGGGCGGAACGAGCCAGGTTCAGGCAGCATGGATTTTTTGAGTCTGTTCAACATGTTGCAACAGCTTGGCTATAGCGGTTGGGTGGGCTGCGAGTACCATCCTTCTACTGTGACTACGGATACGCTTGGATGGATGAGCCAATTCAAAAGCGATCTGTAACCGCATTCGTGGAGCACCGATCGCTCCCTATCAGGACTTGAACATTGCGCTACGACCTTACCAGCCTCGACCTTTTCATAACTGTTGCCCAGGAGCGGAACCTGACTCGTGCGGGTCGCATCAAGCACGTGGCAGTCTCGGCGATCAGCAAAAGGATTACCGAGCTTGAGGCGGAGATAGGCTCGCCACTTTTGGTGCGAAATGCTCGGGGGGTGGAGCTCACTCCTGCAGGGCAATCCTTGCTGTATTACGCCAGGCAGCTCAAGCAAACCATGGCACAGCTCGACAGCGAATTGAGTGGGTATGCAAGTGGGGTAAAGGGGCATATTCGAATCCACGCCATCACGTCAGCCTTGTCCCAGTTTTTGCCCCAGGACGTTGATGGATTTGCCCAGCTCTACCCCCAGATCAAGTTTGACATTGAAGAGCGGGTAGGTTCAGCAGTGATTCGAGCTGTAGCTGATGGCCGAGCTGACCTTGGGATCATTGCTGCACAGACAGCTTCCGAGGGGCTCGAAACTCTGACGTATAGGCATGACGAGCTAACCCTAGTGGTTCCAAGCGGGCATGAACTGGCCACGCGTAAGGTAATCAAGTTCAAGGAAGTGCTCGAGCATGAGTTCGTGGGCCCTCACCTTGAAAGCTCAATGCATACCTTGCTGACAGGGGAGGCCGTAAAGCTTGGTATGAGCCTCAAACTGCGCATCAGGATCAGCAGCTTTGACTGCATGTGCAGGATGGTGTCTGCCGGATTGGGTATCGCTGTACTGCCTCGCAGTGTCATCAACCAGTACCTGCGTAGCCATAAGCTCAAGGCTGTGACACTGGATGAGCCGTGGGCGCACCGCACGCTTTTGCTGGTGTTCAGAAAGTACGAGGCAGCATCGCCTACGCTCAAGACCTTCATTGATCACCTGAAACTGCCAGAGTAGAGCGGCTGAGCAGCGTTCTCGTTTGGAGAACGCTGTTGTGGTGATTGACCAATTTTCATACCCGCAGACTGCTTTTAGTATCGGCTCAACCGCCAACGGCGTGGGTTCTGTCCACGCTTGCGAGCACTATAAGAAGCCGAGCGAAGAAAGCATGACCGAGACTGCCTGCGACCTCCTTAGTCCCCTGACGATCAACGATGATTCGTTCACGATTGTCGATCTGAGCAAGATGCTTGATCACAGCCAGCTTGCGAAGCTGCCGTATTCCATCCGTATTCTGCTGGAGAACGTCGCACGCTGCTCTCCAGAGGCTTTGCCCTCAGTGCTGGCAAGAGCAATTGGTCAAGGCCCTGACTGTGAAGTGCCTTTTCAGCCTAACCGCTTAATGTTCCACGACACTACCTGCCTGCCAGCCCTGGCCGACTTTGCCGGCATGCGAGATGTTGTTGCCGAACTGGGTGGTGATCCTCAGGCGATGAATCCTCTGATCCCGGCAGTGCTCACCATCGACCACTCGGTGATCGTAGAGCGCTATGCGGAAGCAGACGCGGTCGAGCAGAACCTGGACATCGATTTCCGCCGCAACAGCGAGCGCTACCGTTTCATCAAATGGGCACAGAAGAGCCTGGACAACTTCGGAGTGATCCCACCAGGTACCGGGATCATTCACCAGATGAACATGGAGGCGTTGGCCCAGGTCGTCTGGGAAAGTCGCGGAGCTAACGGCGAGCGCTTGCTTCACCCTGACGACATGGTCGCCACCGACAGCCACACTCCGATGATCAATGCCATTGGTGTGCTGGGCTGGGGTGTTGGCGGGCTGGAAGGGCAGGCCGCCATGGTAGGTGAGCCGGTACCGATCAGCTTCCCGAAAGTCATCGGCATTCGCGTGACTAATGCCATGCGCCCAGGTGTAACCGCCACCGATTTGTCCCTGCATGTGGCAGAAATTCTGCGTAAGCGCTCGGTCGTAGGCAAGTTCGTGGAGTTCACCGGCCCAGGGCTTTCAACGCTCAGCTGGGCAGCCCGTGGCACGGTTTCCAACATGGCGCCCGAGTACGGGGCGACCGTTGTGTTCTTCCCGTTCGACAACGAGACTTTGGCTTACCTCGAGCTCAGCGGTCGTTCGGCCAAGTTGCGCGAGCAAGTCATCGCCTACATGAGCGCCCAACCGCTTTGGCGCCGCGATGAGCTGGCTGAGCCGGAATTTGATGAGCTGATCGAATTGGATCTGGCCAACATCGAACCGAGTGTTGCCGGGCCACATCAACCGCACCAGCGTCAGCCGCTTTCCAAGGCTGCTGCATCGTTCCAAGAGGAAGTTCTGGGCGGCGGCAAGCTGATCACGGCTCCGCAAGAGCAGAGCTTCTTCGAGCCTTCGTTCGGTCAGTCGATCACTCACGGTGCTGTGGTGATGTCTGCCATTACCAGCTGCACCAACACCGCCAACCCGGCACAGATGATTCAAGCTGGTCTGCTGGCTCGCAAGGCCCGGAGCCTGGGTCTTCAGCATAAGCCGTGGGTAAAAACATCGCTCTCGCCTGGTTCGCAGGTGGTCGCAGACTATTTGGCTGAAGCCAACCTGCTGGAAGACTTTTCTGCCCTGGGCTTCGATCTGGCCGGTTTCGGTTGCATGACCTGCATCGGCAACTCCGGAAAGCTCGAAGAACACGTTGAGCATTTCGCTGATGAGGGCCTCAAAGGCGTGGTGGTGTTGTCCGGCAACCGAAATTTCGAAGGCCGGGTGAACCCTAAAGTACCAGCAGGCTATCTGGCGTCCCCGGCGTTGTGCGTTGCCTATGCCATCGCCGGCACCATCGATATTGACCTGACATCGCAGCCGCTTGCGACCGGTGCTGATGGCCAGCCGGTGTTCCTGCAGGATCTCATGCCAAGCGATGCTGACATTGCCGATGAGGTTGCTAAAGTCGTGAAGCCGGAGTTCTTCCAGCATCGCCTGGCGACTGTCTGGGATGGTACGCACCATTGGCAGGCGCTTTCTGCCGAAGGCAGTGTGCAGTTCCCTTGGAGCCCAGAGTCGACGTACCTGCGTCGCCCTCAATACCTCGCAGACATCCAGGCACAGCCCAAAGCCTCTCTGGCAATCAATGGCGCCAAGGCGCTGATGGTGCTCGGTGACAACGTCACTACCGACCACATCTCGCCAGCCGGTGCGATTCCTGCCAATAGCCTGGCTGGTCAGTGGTTGCTGGAGCGTGGCGAAAACCCACAAGACCTCAACCAGTATTCGACTCGTCGAAGCAATCATGAAGTGATGCTGCGTGGCGCGTTCACCAACAAGTCGGTCAAGAACCGTCTTCTGGGCGACAAGCAACCAGGTCTTGGCGCCTGGGTGTGGAATGCGGATCACAGTGAGTGCTTGCCACTGTACGAGGCTGCCAAAAGCTATGCCCTAGAGCAGACACCGATGGTTGTTTTCGCGGGCATCAACTACGGAGCTGGCTCTAGCCGTGACTGGGCAGCGAAAGCTCAGGCATTGCTGGGTGTGAAGGCTGTTGTCGCGCAGAGCATTGAACGTATTCACCGCAGCAACCTGATCGGCATGGGCGTACTGCCTCTGGTCTTCAAGCCCGACCAAAGCGTTGACGACCTCCGCCTGGATGGTAGCGAGCAGTTTGACTTCCTAGGCCTTGATGAGCTGGCCGTAGGTGAGAACGTAATCAAATTGATCATTCGTCGCGCCGATGGCCGTCGTGATGAAGCCGAGGTCATTGCTCGTGTGGATTCGCAGCAAGAGGTGCGCTACCTCGTGAATGGCGGTGTTCTTCCTTTCGTAATCCGCAAGGTTGTTGCACGCACACGGGGTTGATTTCCAAGGGCCTCATACGAGGCCCAAACCTGTCCAAAACAATAAGAAGGACAAGTCTATGGATCGCGAACATTTCAATGTTGCGCACGGCCCTGTGAGCGTCACGCAAGCAGGGTTATGTCGCCGCACGCTGCTCAAACATCTAGGTACAGCGACAGGACTAGGCCTCCTGGGCTCGATGCTGCCAACAGGGTTGGTCAGCGCCGCAAGTGCCATGTCTTCAAACAATTCTGTAAGCGGGAGTAATACCCCTATGTTCGCGTATGTCGGATCGCGCACAACCCGGGAGCGCAATGCCCGTGGTGATGGCATCACGGTTTATCGACTGGATCAACAAGCCGGCACTCTGGAACAGGTGCAGTTGGTAGATGACTTGGTGAATCCGTCATTCCTTGCCCTCAATCGTGCTGGGGATCGTCTCTACACCGTCCACGGTGACCGGAGCGAAGTCAGTGCATTCAGCGTCGATAAGGCCAGTGGGAAGCTGAGCTTCCTGAACCGCCAAAGCTGCGAAGGCAAGAATCCGGTACACCTGGCACTGGATCCCACTGAGCGCTTCATGGTGGTATCTAACCATATCACCGGTACCTTGGCCGTCCTCAATGTTGAAGAGAATGGGGCCCTGGGTAGCATTAACCAGTTGCTCAAGCTTGACGGCCCAGTTGGCCCTCATCGTGTTGAGCAGCCTTTCGCTAAGCCTCATTTCAACCCTTTTGATGCTTCTGGCAGTTATGTTTTGGTGCCGGACAAGGGGCTGGATCGAGTCTTCAGCTTCCGTTTCGACAACGGCAAGCTGTATCCCGCCGACCAGCCATTCGCGGTTGCTCGCGAGGGCTCTGGCCCGCGCCATATTGCGATGCATCCAAAAGCTGGCTTTGCATATGTGATCAACGAGCTCGACTCGACCGTTACCAGCTATCGCTTCGATTCGAACAATGGGGCATTGCAGCCTTTCCAGGTGCTGCCATCGCTGCCTGCTAGCTACACCGGCAACAGCCGGGCATCTGAAATTGAGGTAGATCGCAGTGGACGCTTCCTCTACGCGTCCAATCGCGGCTACGACAGCATCGCTGTTTTCTCGATTGACCAAGGTAGTGGCCTGCTCAGCCCGGTCGACTTTATTCCGAGTGAAGGAAAAACTCCGCGCTTCTTCAGCCTGACGCCAAACCAGCGTTTCCTGTTCGCCCTCAATGAGGATAGCGACAGCATCGTGTCGTTTGCTGTCGATCCGCATACCGGTGGTTTGAAAAAGACAGGCTTCTCGGTTTCTACCGGTAGTCCGGTCTGCATGATCTTTTCCGCCTGATACCTGCTGTTACGATAACAATTAAAGGGCGAGCTACGGTTCGCCCTAGATGAGGTCTCTATGAACAACAATAAAACTGTCGATGAGCAGGCGATCGTCCGTAAGGTCACCTTACGGATCATTCCGTTCATGTTCTTGCTGTACATCGTCTCCTATCTGGATCGCGCCAACATCGGATATGCCGCGCTGGAGATGAACAAGGAGCTGGCCTTGACCAGCGAGGCTTTCGGCTTCATTTCTGGAATCTTCTTCATTGGCTACTTCCTGTTTGAAGTGCCAAGCAACGTTATGCTCAACAAGTTCGGCGCCCGTGTCTGGATCGCCCGAATTCTGGTGACCTGGGGTGCCATCGCTGCTGCTACGGCATTCGCCCAGACCGCCAACCAGCTCTATGTGCTGCGTTTCTTCCTGGGTGTCGCCGAAGCAGGCTTCTTCCCAGGCGTGATCGTCTACCTGACCTACTGGTTCCGGTCGAAGGAATTGGCCACTACGGTCGCTCTGTTCACTGCAGCAATCCCGGTCAGCTACATCATTGGCGCGCCGCTTTCGACCTGGATCATGGACAACATCAAGTGGTTCGACTGGAGCGGCTGGCGTTGGATGCTCTTCCTTGAAGGCGTCCCGGCAGTGTTCCTCGGCATTGCTTGCTTCTTCTTCCTGACTGATAAGCCCGAGCAAGCCAAGTGGCTGACTCAGCAGGAGAAAGACTGGCTGCTGGCCGAGCTTGAGCGCGACCGCCAGAGTCGCAAGAACGTGAAGCGCCTGGGTGTACTCAAGACCATGGTGAACAAGAAGGTGCTGTACCTGGCCTTCATCTACTTCGTCTACCAATGTGGCAGCCTGGGCGTCGGTTACTGGATGCCGCAGATCATCAAAGGCTTCTCCAGCGACCTGACCCATACCCAAATTGGCCTCATCGCCATGCTGCCCTACATCGTTGCCACTGCAGCGATGATCATCTGGTCGCGCAGCTCTGATCGCCGCAACGAACGCAAGATGCACTCGGCTATTCCGTTGGCAGTTGCAGCACTTGGCCTGATCGGTGCCGGCATGCTGCCCAGCGCAGTGGCGTCGATGGCGATGATATGCGTGGCACTCTCGGGCCTTTATAGCTTCAAGTCACCATTCTGGGCATTGCCAACCTTGTTCCTCGATCGTGCTACCGCAGCGGTCTCCATCGCGGTGATCAACTCCATCGGTAACCTCGGTGGTTTCGTTGGCCCTTCGTTGATTGGTGTGGTTAAAGGCAACAGCCAAAGTGCAGCTACCGGCCTGCTGTTCCTCAGCGCTCTTTTGGTTATCGCCTTCCTGATGACTGCCCTGATGCGTGTGACCAACAGCGAGCCTGATCAACCAGTGGCCGCATCAGCCCACTGATACCCCTGGCCGCGCAGCGGCCTGCTTGCGGCTGAGTGCTGCTCCTACAGGTTTTGTTCAGCCGCTGTAGGAGCGGTCTCAAGCCGAGAAGCAATCCATCGTAACGATCAAACCCATCCTTGCCCAACCACGGGTCGGGCAGTCTCATGCCAACAAACTGGAATCGCCAGATGCACAACAACAAAAACATCATGCGTACCCTGATCACCTTGTCCCCTTGCCTGATCATCGGCACCGCCGATGCAGAGGGTTTTATGGAGGACAGTAAGGCAAGCCTGCAGCTGCAGAACTACTACTTCAATCGCGACTTTCGCGATGGTTCCGCTCAATCCAAGCGGGAAGAGTGGGCTCAAGGCTTTCTCTTTGACTTCCGCTCTGGCTACACCCCCGGCACCGTAGGTTTTGGTCTCGACGCCCTGGGCATGCTGGGTATCAAGCTCGACTCAAGCCCGGATCGCTCGGGTTCCGGTTTGCTGCCGGTGCATGATGATGGCCGTGCGGCAGATGAGTTCAGCCGTCTCGGTTTGACAGCCAAAGTGAAAGTTTCCGAAAGCGAGCTCAAGTACGGAACGCTGATTCCTAAGCTGCCAACCGTACAGGCCAACACCGGACGGATTCTGCCGCAGACCTTTGAAGGTGGCCTGCTCACCAGCAATGAATTTGAAGGCCTCACCCTGACGGGGGCGCGCTTCAATCGTGTCACTGATCGTGACTCTACCGACGCGCAGAAAATCACCCTGAACAACAAGAACCGTCGGTTTGCCGGGGCTGTGGAGGGTGACGATTACTGGGTGGGCGGTTTTGATTACGCCATCAACAAAGGGTTAACGATTAGCTACCAGTACGCCGAACTGCAGGATGTCTACCGGCAGAGCTTCTTTGGCATAAACCACAGTTGGAGCATTGGCCCAGGTAAGCTCAAAAGCGACCTGCGGTACATGCTGAGCGACGACGCCGGCAGTGCTAAGGGTGGGGCGATCGACAGTGGGGCACTGAGTGGTCTGTTCACCTACAGCTTGGGTGGCCATGCCTTCGGCCTTGGGCTCCAGAAAATGAATGGTGATACGTCGATGCCGTTTCTCAACGGCACTGACCCGTACCTCACGAACTACATCCAGATCAACGACTTCGCAGAGCCGGGCGAGCGTTCGTGGCAGCTCCGTTACGACTACAACTTTGCTGCAATTGGCATCCCAGGGCTGACCTTCATGACGCGTTACGTCAAAGGCGATAACGCCGATGCCGCTACTCACGTGGGAGAAGGTCGTGAGTGGGAACGCAACACTGACATCGCATACGTGTTCCAGTCCGGTGCTTTGAAAAATGTCGGTGTGCGTTGGCGCAATGCGGCGTACCGCTCGAACCTCGCACGTGGTGCTGACGAGAATCGCTTGATCGTTTCCTACACCTTGCCAATCTGGTAATCCACCTTCAGGAGAACCCTATGACAACCATTACCCAAGCGGTACTTGATGACCTGGCTCCTGGTGGCGTTCTGCACGCTGCCATCAATTTCGGTAACCCCGTGCTCGCCCAGCGCGGCCCGAGTGGCGAGCCTCAAGGCGTGTCTGTTGCGCTGGCCAAAGCGCTCGCAGAAGAGCTGTCTGTAAAGCTCGAAATGCGTACTTTTGACGCTGCTGGAAAGGTCTTTGCCGCGCTGGAGGAGGGCGTCTGGAACCTGGCATTTTTGGCTATTGAGCCGGTGCGTGAGGCCCAGATCTCATTCAGCGAGCCTTACGTGATCATTGAGGGGACATACCTCGTTGATCGCGACTCTCCTTTCCGCTCGGTCGCCGATCTAGACCAAGCCGGCTTGAAGCTGGCAGTGGGTAAAGGCGCTGCCTATGACCTGTTCCTGACTCGTACCTTGAAGCATGCCCAGCTTGAGCGAGCGGAGACCTCTGCAGGGGCAGTTGATTTGTTCCTAGACCAGAATCTCGACGCTGCTGCGGGAGTCCGCCAGCCCCTGCAAAAGGTGGCTGATCGTGACCCGAGCTATCGCGTTCTGGACGACGCCTTTACCTCGATCCGCCAGGCGATGGCCGTGCCGAAAGGTCGGGACGCTGGTGCCGCATATGTGAGGGCATTCATTGAGCGGAAAAAAGCTGAAGGCTTTGTTCATCAAGCGCTGGCCGAGAGTGGTCAGTCCGATGTGACCGTTGCACCGTAGATCGTAATGTTTAGAAGGGAGGCTGGTAACAGCCTCTCGTATTGGAAGTGAAGGGCGTAATAGCCCACCGTGCTTGGGGTAATGAAATGGCCAAGGCCGCCGATGTCGTTGTGCAATGCCTGGAAAACGAAGGTGTCGAGTATGTGTTCGGCATTCCTGGTGAGGAAAACCTCGACCTGCTGGAGTCCCTTCGTAAGTCGAAGATCAAGCTGGTACTGACCCGTCACGAGCAGTCGGCGGGCTTCATGGCCGCCACCTATGGTCGCTTGACCGGCAAGACCGGCGTCAGCCTGTCGACCCTCGGCCCTGGTGCGACCAACCTGGTCACCGCCAGTGCATACGCCTATCTGGGCGGCATGCCGATGATGATGATCACCGGCCAAAAGCCGATCAAAAAGTCTAAGCAGGGTCGTTTCCAAATCATCGACGTCTGCGGAATGATGGATCCCATCACCAAGTACACCCACCAATTCGCCTCGGCTGACAACATCCCTTCGCGTATGCGTGAAGCGTTCCGTCTGGCCGAAGAAGAGAAGCCGGGCGCCGTGCACCTGGAACTGCCTGAAGACATCGCTGCCGAGCAGACCGACGCTCTGCCGATTCCGCGCAGCCTGCATCGACGTCCGCTGGCAGAACACAAGGCCGTCGAAGCGGCAGTTGAGAAATTGCAGAATGCTCGCAGCCCAATCCTGGTGATCGGCGCTGGTGCCAACCGCAAGATGACTGCCAAGGTGCTGAAGCAACTGATCGACAAGACCGGCATCCCGTTCATCACCACCCAGATGGGTAAAGGTGTGGTCGACGAGCGCCACCCGCGCTTCCTCGGCAACGCCGCTCTGTCGTCCGGTGACTTCGTACACCGCGCCATCGAAGCGGCTGACCTCATCATCAACATCGGCCACGATGTGATCGAGAAGCCACCATTCTTCATGGTGCGTGGTGGTACCGAAGTCATCCACATCAACTTCCGCTCCGCCGAAGTCGATGCCGTCTACTTCCCTCAGGTCGAAGTGATCGGCGACATCGCCAATGCCGTTTGGCAGATCGGTGAAGCGCTGAATGACACCAGCCACTGGGACTTCACACGCCTGTTGGCTATTCGTGAGGCCAACGAAGCGCAGATCATCGAAGGTGCCGACGACGAGCGCTTCCCGGTGTACCCGCAGCGTCTGGTAGCAGATATTCGTCGAGTGTTGCCATCCGAAGGCATCGTGGCCCTGGACAATGGCATCTACAAGATCTGGTTCGCTCGCAACTACAAGGCCCACAAGCCGAACACCGTGCTGCTCGACAACGCCCTGGCGACCATGGGCGCCGGCCTGCCATCGGCCATGGCCGCACACCTGGTGCACCCTGATCGCCCGGTCATTTCCGTGTGCGGCGACGGTGGCTTTATGATGAACAGCCAGGAGCTGGAAACCGCAGTGCGTTTGGGCATGCACATCACCGTGGTGATCCTGCGTGACGACGGCTACGGCATGATTCGCTGGAAGCAGGCCAACATGGGCTTCACCGATTTCGGCCTGGACTACGGTAACCCAGACTTCGTCAAATATGCTGAGTCCTACGGTGCTAACGGCTATCGTGTGGAGAGTGCGGATGCCCTGCTACCGTTGCTGGATCACTGCATCTCCAACCCAGGTGTGCACGTAATCGACTGTCCTGTGGATTACTCTGAAAATGATCGCATCCTGAATAGCGAATTAAGAGAGCGAAGCCTCTCGATCTGAAAATATCCCGTAACAACTTAATTACAGATTCTAAATATCTTGTAACAAACTAGATCTCGACATTTTTTGTGAGTGTGCAGCGTTCTCGGAGTGAGAACGCTGTCTTTCCTAAAGACCAATTTCAATTTTTCAAAGCCCTTTCTAGGATGTACCCAGAGCTGAGGTGCGCCTGCGCGTCAGCCATAAGCGTCCCTACAAAAACTATAAGGGTTACGTCATGTCCAAGAAAGTTGCGTTCGTCACAGGTGGTATGGGCGGTATAGGAACTGCCATTTGTCAACGTTTGTTCAAGGATGGATTCATTGTTGTGGCCGGCTGCGGGCCCGATTCTGCCATTCGTAGCGAGTGGTTGAAGAAACAAAAGAAAGCGGGTTTTAACTTCATTGCTTGCGAAGGGAATGTTGCAGAGTGGGACTCCACTGTGAAAGCATTCGAGAAAGTGAAGAAGGATGTTGGCCCGATTGATGTCCTAGTTAATAACGCTGGCACAGCCTGTAACGTATTGTTTCGCGATATGGATCCAGGTGATTGGCAGACAGTTATCGATACCAACCTGAACTCTCTGTTCAACGTCACTAAGCAGGTTATTGACGACATGACGGCAAGAGGATGGGGTAGGGTCATCAACATCTCCTCCGTAAACGCCCAGCTGGGCCATGTTGGGCAGGTTAACTACGCTACTGCCAAATCTTCGATCCGTGGCTTCACTCGTGCCCTCGCTCGTGAGGTAGCCGCACGAGGAGTTACCGTCAATACGGTTTCCCCTGGGTATATTGCAACTGCCCGTCTCAAGGCCATCACAGAAAACGACCGAATGGACAAGGTGATTCAGGACATCCCTGTTAAGCGACTGGGAACACCTGAAGAGGTTGCCTCCATGTGCTCGTGGCTGGCATCTGAGGAATCAGCATTCGCAACGGGTGCTGACTTCGCTATTAACGGCGGCCTGCATATGAGCTGAGCAATCAGCTCGGCTTCTAATAGCTCATAACAAATACAATGCTGTTTCGGAGATAACAATGCTGTCCATTCTCGGCTACGGCATGATCATCACGTTTATGTCGTTGATCATGACGAAGAGACTTGCGCCATTGGTAGCGATGACGACCATACCGATCATCTTCGCTATGTTGGGTGGTTTTACTGGCGACATGGGTCTCATGATGATTGAAGGGTTGCGTAAAGTCGCCCCGACTGCAGTCATGGTCATGTTTGCAATTCTTTATTTTGGCATGATGTTCGATACCGGGTTGTTTGACCCCGTTATCCGAACTTTCTTGAAGCTGATCAAGGGTGATCCTGCCAAAGCTGTTCTCTTTGCTACGCTGCTAGCGGGAATGGTTTCGCTCGACGGTGATGGGTCTACAACCTATATGATCACCATCACGGCAATGCTTCCGTTGTTTAAGCGGTTAAAAATAAACCCGCTCATATTGCCCTGTGTGGTCATCCTTGCCGCGAGTGTGACCAACTTGCTGCCGTGGGGCGGGCCTTTGGCGCGTGCTGCTGCATCGCTGCAAGTGGAAACCACAGAGCTGTTCCTGCCACTCATTCCAGCAATGATCATCGGTTTCCTCAGCGTCCTTGCATTGGCTTTCTACCTGGGGCTGCAAGAGCGCAAGCGACTGGGGACTCTCACGCTACCTGGTGACACGCGTCGGCATGCAAGCGTTTCCGACGACGACATCAGCGACTTGCTCACCCTGAGTGATGAGAATGCCGAGCTGCGCCGGCCAAAGATGTTCTGGCTAAATGCGGCATTGACCATCACGTTGATGGGATGCCTTGTGGTTGAGTTGCTGCCGTTGCCAGTGCTGTTCATGCTGGCGTTCTCGGTAGCGCTGGTAATCAACTACCCAGGTATCGATGATCAACGCCGTCGTATCGCAGCACACGCGCCTACAGCGCTTAATCAGATTGCGATCTTCCTCGCTGCTGGCATCTTCGCTGGGATCCTTTCGGGTACCGGGATGGTCAAGGCGATGTCGGAAACGTTGCTCTGGGCTCTGCCGGACAGCTGGGGTGCTTATCTCGCACCGATCACGGCAATCATCAGCATCCCTGGTACGTTCTTCATGTCCAACGATGCCTTCTACTATGGCGTGCTGCCGGTTCTAGCACATGCTGCAGAAGCCTATGGCATTAGCGCGGCGGAGATTGGACGGGCCTCGATGGTTGGGCAACCAGTTCACTTGCTGAGCCCATTGGTTGCATCGACCTACCTGCTGGCGGGACTTGCGGGCGTGGAGTTCAGTGACCACCAGAAATACACCTTCAAGTGGTCATTGCTGCTCTGCCTCGTCATCATGGCGGCGTCCATGGCGTTCGGTTTGTACCCCTGGTACTCCACTGCTGCCTGATGAAAACCCACTGATGAGGTGACCGGGCTCTTGTCGTCTAGCGACGTGAGCCCGGGTTTTAAGGCAAGCAGAAGGAATGGTTAATGCCATGAAAGTCAGCACTTCACTGACTGAGCCACGGGCGGAAATCAGCCGTAACGGCTGATGCATGTGGTCACGTATACTGTTGGGTGCCGGTGCCGAGTAACTGATAATTCGGCCTTTCCACCTTTCGGTTTACATGCATGGCATCCAGCCCCCTCGTCCAGCGAATCGTTTCTCAGATTAGGCACCAAATTCAATTTGGCGACCTTGCTCCCGGCTCGCATCTCAGCGCCCAGAAAGTCGGCGATGAGTTCCAGGTTTCTCGCTCGCCCGCTCGGGAAGCGCTGACTTTCCTGGCTGAACAGGGCGTACTTGAGCAGATCCCGAATCGAGGTTTTTTTGTGATCGGCGTAGCCGATGCTCTGCAAAAACCGCTCGATGAGATCACCACGCTGGAGGAGCCTGCGGAGTATTACCAGCTTTCAGAAGACTGGCTGAACGATGCCATTCCTGCCCAGGTTACTGAGAAGTACCTGCGAGAGCGCTATTGCCTGACCAAATACCAAGTGACCGACATCCTCAATAGGGCGGCAAAGGTCGGGTGGGCAGAGCCTAAGCCTGGCTACGGCTGGCGTTTTCTAGATGTGGCCAAAACACCGGAAGCTCTCGAGCAAATCTACAAGGTTCGCTCCTTGATTGAGCCCGCAGCGCTGCTGGAGAGTGATTTTAATCACGACCTCGAAGTGCTGGCGCGCCTGAAGAGAGAGCAGCAGGACTTGCTATCGGGAGCAATCGAAACGCTGCCGGCTGACGCCCTATTGAAGTCCGGTATTCGTTTCCATGAAGACCTCATCAGCCTGTCCGGTAACCCTCACTATCTCTTGATTCTCAAGCAGCTGAACAACATGCGGCGATTGATCGAGTACCGCGCCATGATCGATCGCAAGCGTATGTATGGGCAGTGTGCCGAGCACCTGCGGATGGTTGAGTTGGTCGTTGAAGGCAACAATCTGGAGGCAGCCCACCTCATGAAGCGGCATCTCAGTGGCTCTTTTGCACGCAAATCGCCGATCCTTGGCCTTCGCCCGAAGGTCGAGAAGAATGCTGAAGAAAATGTGAGGCTACCGGAGGAGTGATCCTCAAATTCCTCAGCGGGAGCGTTGATCGTTCTACTCCTGGTTTTGGCGGGCCAACCACAGTTTCAAGACTGGTTCCGCGCACAGCATGACTACAACCAGGCGCATGATCTGCATGGCAGTTACCACCCCGGCGCCAAGGTGTAGCGCCTCTGCCGTCAGGTACATCTCGGTGCTGCTACCAGGCATCATGCCGAGTGCCATGGTCAGTTCTGGAAGGCCAGAGAGTGCTCCGAAGCCCCAGGCGAACAGGAAAGTCCCGGCGATCATGCACAGGGTGAATATGACCACTTTCAGCAGATAGGCCGGTGATTTGCGGAAGAACGACCTGTCGAAAAAGCTACCTAGAGCGCAACCGATCATCAGCTGACCGTATTGGCTCAGTTCCACCGGCAGGGCGGTACGAAGATCGAATGTAGTGGTCAGCATGGCGCACAGTGCCATGGGGCCGAACATCCAGGGGTTGGGCAGTCCCGCTCGTTTCCACAAAAACGCTACCAGAACACCGCCCGCTAGCATGGGGCCGAGCCATATCCAGTCTGGGGGCAGACGGGATTGAACCGTATCGGCGGGTGAGAGGTGGGCAAGCAGAAACATGGCCGGTGGCACGCTCAGCACTATCAGCACCAATCGAATGCTGTGGGCTGCAGCGATTTGACTGACGTCGGCCTTGTACCGCATGCCCAACTGAATCATCTCGGCAAAATTCGCTGGCATGAACGCGAAATAGGCCGTGGTGAGATCCATGCCTTGGCGTCTCATGAACGCGATACCCGCCAGAGCCAATATCAAGGTGAGGAAGGCAGCGGCGAGCATGAGCAAGAAATGACTGAAAATCTCCTGAGCTACCGGTTGGGTAAAATGCAGGCCGATGGACGTGGCAATCAGCCACTGGCCTGATTTACGTCCATTCGGGATTTCTGCGATCAACCATCCAGAGCATCGGACGATGATCACCGCTAGCATCGAGCCGACGATCCAGGGCAGAGGCCAATTTGCGATTTCGGCGAGGAGCGCTCCACCGATACCAATCAGTGGTGTAGCCCACCATTGCTTCAAGCTTGCTAGCATTCGTCTGTCACTTGAGTGGGTAGAGGCGGCGGATTTCGGCGATGTTTTCCGGAGTCAGTGTCCGAAACTTGTGCTGGAAAATGAGCAAAAATAGCTTTGCGGTAGCCTCCAGTTCTTCTGTGGCATCAACTGCAGCGCTCAGGCTGGTACCTGCTACAACAGGCCCGTGATGAGCCAACAGCATGGCGTGATGCTTATTGGAGAACGAGCGCACTGCTGCCGCCAATGCGGGGTCGCCAGGTGCGTAGTAAGGCACTAGCGGTAGCTTACCGACCCGCATCGCGTAATAGGCAGTGATCGCTGGCAGAAGGTCATCAGGATCAAGCCCTTCGAGAACGGATACAGCCACTGAGTGAGTCGAGTGAAGGTGTACCACTGCGCCGCTGTCGGGGCGCTCTTGATACATGGCGAGATGCAGCATCAGCTCCTTGGACGGTTTGTCTCCGCTGACATGGCGACCTTCCCAGTCCAGTTTGGTGAGTCTTGCAGGATCTAGGCGACCGAGAGAGGCTCCGGTAGGCGTCAGTAGCCAGCCATCCTCGAGACGCACACTGATATTGCCTGTTCCCCCATGGGTCAGCCCTCTGTCGTACATGGACTTGCCCAGTAGGACGATCTCCTCGCGTTGCTTGCTTTCATTCATGGCGCTAACTCCAACGCTTTACTGAAAAAATCGCGGGAGCCGAAATTCCCCGACTTCAGTGCCAGTGCCACAGGTTGGTCGCCCAGGCCTATCGTCCATGGCACGCCTGGATCTATGGCCGCACCGATACGCAAGCCAGTTATGCCTAACGCCTTCACAACGGCCCCTGAGGTCTCTCCGCCCGCCACCACGAAGGATTTAACGCCCATCTCCCGCAACCCCACGGCAATTTGGGACAAGGCATGCTCAACTATCTCGCCCGCCGCTGTTGCACCAAGGTGCTTCTGTACCGCCTTCACATCCTCAGGCAATGCGCTTCCGTAGATCAGGACAGGGCCGTGTGCAAGCAGCGGTTTGGCCCATTTCAGAGCCTCACTGATTTGGTCGTGGCTCTCTGACAAACGCAGTGGGTCAAGTGCGAAGGATGGACGATCAGTGGCTTTCCAGTGATCAATCTGGCCATTCGTTGCCTGAGAGCAGCTCCCGGACAGAACCGCTGCATAACCATCACGGTGTGATGAGATCGAAGCGGTAGAGGTGTCAGCAAGCAGCCCCTGGCGCTGGAAGTTTCTCGGCATACCCATAGCAACACCGGAGCCTCCGGTCACCAGGATGTGCTCGCTGGCTGCCTCGCCTATCACTTGCAAATCGTGGTTGTTGATTGCATCGATGACTGCGTAAGAGCAGCCATCTTCTTGTGCTTGGGCAAATGCCCGGCGTACAGCGTCGGCACCTTCCTGGATGACGGAGTGTGTGATCAGGCCGACCTTCCGGGCGGTCTGTTGCTGTAGGACGCGTACCACATTGCTGTCAGTCATTGGCGTCAACGGGTGGTCGCGCATGCTGGATTCGCTGAGCAGCGTTTGGCCAACGAACAGGTGGCCGTTGTAGAGCGTGCGTTGGTTTTCAGGAAAAGCCGGGCATGCAATTACGAACGAGAGGCCTAAGGCGTCAAGTAATGCATCGGCGATGGGCCCGATATTGCCCTGGCTAGTAGAGTCGAAGGTGGAGCAGTATTTGTAGAAATACTGGCGGCACCCCGACCCTTGGAGCCATGCAAGTGCGGCTAGTGATTCGTCGACAGCTTCAGTTGCGGGCAAGGTTCTCGTCTTAAGTGCGATGACCACGGCGTCGACGTCTTCGTCGAGCTGCGCTTGAGGAACACCTATCACTTGCACAGTACGCAACCCGCCCCTGACCAACATGCTTGCGAGGTCTGTTGCTCCTGTGAAGTCGTCAGCAATGCAGCCCAGTAATAATCGGCTCACAGCCAAATCCTCTTTGCCATGCTCAGGCGCTTACGCTTTGACTCATGACTTTGGTTAGTGAATGAAGCGAGGCTCCGTCGTTCTGGCGCACCTGCATGCGCCATACGCGTTCAACCGGTAATGGCTTGTGCCACGGCTTCACCGAAAGCACGGCAACCAAGGTGCCCGCCCAAGTCGGCAGTGCGCTTTGTGGGGTCTTCTAATACGGTGTCTACGGCCTGCTCCATTGCACTACCTGCCTCGTGGAGTAGGGGGACATCGTGGTGCTCCCCCATCCACTGGAGCAACATTGCGACCGAAAGGATCATCGAAACAGGGTTAGCGACATCCTGACCTGCAATGTCGGGGGCAGATCCGTGCTGAGCTTGAGCGCAGCAGTGACTGTCACTGGCCATTATCGAACCAGCCAGGCCAAGGCTGCCGGACAGTTCGCTAGCCAAATCGCTGATGATGTCGCCGTAGAAATTGGTTGCCACCACTACATCAAAGCGCTCTGGGTTGCGCACCAGGTGGGCGGTTGATGCATCGACCAGCAGATCGTCGAGCTTGACCTCGGGAAACTCTTTGGCGACGTGTCGAACGCATTCCAGGAACAAGCCATCCGTCATGTGGAAGCTGTTGGCCTTGTGAATCGCAGTCACTTTGCGGTTACGTTTCATCGCCAGCTCGAAGGCGCGACGGGCTATGCGTTCGCTGCAGTGCCGGGTGATTTTTCGGGTGGAGAGTGCCATGTCAGGGGAAGGCATCACCTCTCCCCAACCACGAGACATGTTCCGGTCAGGATAGAAGCCTTCGGTGGCCTCGCGCATGATCACCAGATCCATGCTCTTGCCTGGTTTCATGTTGGTTTCAATGTACGGGCGGGTGCGTGCCGGGCGCACGTTGGCGTAGAGATCCAGGCCAATGCGGAAGCCTGCAGAAACGTTCCGACCGCCTTTTTCTGGCGCTGGGTAATCAGCGTGGGACTGGGTGCCCAGGATGATCCCGTCATAGGTTTTCGCCTTTTCGAGCACTTCTTCTCTCAACGTGGTGCCGTGTTTTTCCAGGCTCGTGAAGCCGACATCATCGTAGTCAAAGTGAAGCCCTAGATTGAATTTACGATTGGTAGCGTGCAGTACCTGCATCGCAGACTCGATGATTTCAGGGCCAATACCATCACAAGGAAGTACCAAGATACGCATCACGATCTCCATCAATCAGTGGGTTGGGGGCAAGCAAGATAAGGGCTTCGAGCATTTCGTCGATGAGTAGTCGGACTCACGAGATCAGCTCAGAGAGCGAGGTCTGCATCGCCTCTACTGATTGCATTTTATTGCACGCAAATCCAATTCATGCAACATTGGATTCCCCAATGGTGAGTAACAGGGCTGCCTGATGAGCGAAAAAACGACGGATTTGTGCGATCAGCTTGGTTCCAGGGCTAAGGTCTTAGCTCCGATTTTTGTAGATCTAGGAGCGAAGGAAGCCTTCAGCGGCAAGGCGGTGACCTTGAAGTGTTTCGAAGATAACTCTCGAATCAAGGAGCTGAGCACTCAGGCTGGGGAGGGCCGCGTGCTTGTCATTGATGGCGGGGGTAGCGATCGGTGCGCGCTGTTTGGTGACCACATCGCCAAAGATCTCGCAGATAACGGCTGGGCGGGTGTGCTGGTCAACGGATATGTTCGCGATAAAGCGGTTTTGAAAGCGCTGCCGCTTGGCGTCAAAGCATTAGGGGTCATCCCGACGAAGTCGGTTAAGCGTGGTGAGGGTCAGGTAGGCCTAAGCCTTAGATTTGCTGGCCAGATCATAGAGCCGGGTGACATGGTTATTGCCGACGAAGATGGCGTTGTAATCCTGACAGAGGAGCTGTGATGAGCGAAAACACCAGGGGTCGGAAACGAATCTTCCTCATACACGCAACGCCTTTAGCGATGTCTCCGATCAACGAGGCGTTCGCTCGTCTGTGGCCAGAAGCTGAGCTGTGCAATCTCCTTGAGGATTCTCTCCCTAGAGATCTCAGTAACGCAGGCCACCTCACGACCGCGCTTAAAGAGCGCTTCATGAGCCTTGCAGGCTATGCGCAGGGTGCCGGCGCAGATGCAATCCTGTTCACCTGCTCAGCGTTCGGTGAAGCAATAGATCTGTGCAAAGGGGCGCTTTCTATCCCGGTGCTAAAGCCCAATGAGGCCATGCTGGAGGAGGCGCTTGATCATGGTGGGCGAATTGCGCTACTGGCCACTTTTGCGCCATCTATCGACTCGATTTCAGAAGAAATCAAAGCGGCAGTGGAGCTCCGGCAAACGAAAGTTACTGTCCAGCCTGCATTCGTCCCGGGAGCGATGGCGGCGCTGCAAGCGCTCGATACGGCGAGACATGATCAACTGGTGAGTGAAATGGTTGGCTCGATAGCCGACGCTGATGTGATCTGCTTTGCTCAGTTTTCCATGACGACCGCAGCGTCACTGTGCATGGCACGTACTGATAAGCCTGTGTTGACGACTCCGGACAGCGCCGTCAGGAAGCTCCGCCATATCCTAGGAGAGGGTGGCCACGTTAAGTAGTGCCCCTGTTTCTCGAGGCATAAGGGCATGGAGTTCACCCCATGCCTCATGAACGGTGGCCAGGGTAGGGCAGGTGGCCGCCTTCAAGCATCCCCGGCGCTGAATAGTCGAATGAGCAGATCTCCAGTGGGGGTGCCCGCGTACCGTGCTTGCAGTTCTTCCAACTTTGCCGATCGGCGCTCGCCGGATAGAAGACTTAACCCATGCAATGCGTTCACCAGTTGCTGGGTACCGGCGACCTCATCCGCGATGTTTAGCCAGGCGGAGCTGATCTGTTTTGCTTGAGCTTCAGCCTCACGGCTGGCGATCTGAGACCCAATTAACTTGTTCCCGCTTACCAAGGTCTTCAGCGCAGTAAGTGATTGCTCAAGCTGGGCCAATTGCTCACCGAGTCGGGCAGTTTGATCCAGGCCCGCTGCCTTACCATCGACGTAGATGGTGTCGTCGTGCACAGAGTAGATCGCCAATGAACCGTCACCTCCGCCAGTGACGTCAAGAGCAAGGACGTTGCCGAACCTAAGTGCCTGCGGAATCCAAGTATGCCCAATGCACACGCGCCATGCACCTAGGACACCTCCACGATGGTGTTTTTTGATCCTTTCACGGCCCCATAGGGCTATGTCCTGGAACTGGGGGTTATCGATGCCTCTAGTAAAGTCAGCCCAGCTCAGCCCCGCCGGCACATCGGCGTGCACGACTCCGATCAGGCCATGAGCTGTCTCCACTTCAATGATCAGCGGCAAGCTCTCAAGCTTAGCTATGATCATGGGCTTCGACTCTTCATCGATCGACATCCACCAGCGAGCACCGTGAGCGGAGTACGGTAGATGCGGGTTGGCACGGTAGGCATCAATGAGCATCTGTTCGTGATTGCCCTTGACTGTGTAGAACCATGGCTCCCCCAAGAGCTTGAGTCCGTCAAGCATGCCAGGGCCGCGATCAATTAGGTCGCCAACCGCAATCAACCTGTCGACAGACCGGTCGAAACCGAGTGCTTGGAGGCCTCTATGGAGCTCTCGGGTTTTGAAGTGAATATCACCCACGACAAAGTCACGGCCAACCAGGTTTTTGGGCAGTTTCAGCAGGTGTGGCATGAGCTACAGATACTCCACAAATCAGCCGGAAAGACCCTGCTATTTTACCTGGACAAGGATGGCCTGGGGTTCGAATGCGAAGGTCTTCTCAGATATGAGGGATGCTGACATCCACGCGCTGGCCTCCCAGGATGGAGGTACCGTAGGTTCGCATTATCGCGGATTTGGCGAAGCCCTAGATGCCTTGGAATTCGTGGGCTGCGGGTCAGTTCAAGCCCGAAGTTTTCGGATTTCTTTTCGGATTTCAGGAAGCTTCCAGAGCTTCTTGTGACGAGGCAGGATTTCGTAAAAGAGATGCAGCAGGCCGAGGCCAACATGCAGGTGTTGCCCGGCTCGCCACTATGCTTTTGAGCACTTTCATGACTGGCTGATGGAGATTGATGACGACGGTAGGGCGACAGATGTGATCGCCGTGTCATCAACAAACTCACCCAGCATTGCGAATGACATCGCCGAGTTCCTATTCAAGGTAAAACGCCTCAAAGAACTGAGAAAGGCGGAACTGGAGAGTGATGCCGAGGGTTCAGATGATGCCCTCGACGACGAAGATGAATCGGGTGCCAAATGGCGGGAGCAGGAAGAGTTCGAGGGTAGCAAGACCTATACCCCAAGCAGCGATACCTGCGAGTACCAATATCTCCATGGCCCGCTCTGCAACGCTCTCCATCGCAAGCTGGATGAGCTTGTTGATGGACATCCCGAGCTACGAGTCGGTAAGCATCGTGTCGACTTAGCGCTGGTAGACAGGGCTACAGACAAGGCCAGGGTGATCTTTGAGGTCAAGACCAGCGCCTCGATGTCGACACAGCTTTACACCGCCTTTGGTCAGCTTGCGTATTACAGGCATTGCTTCGGTAGTGCTGACACCAAGCTAATCCTGGTGCTGCCGGCGAGCACTGCATCCGACTTCGCGGCAGCCGAGTTCTTCGCCCAGGCCAACATCCAGGTGGTGTTCGGTGAGGCCGGTGTGTTTGAGAGCAGCAAGGGCGAGAGCCTGGAGGAAATGCTTAGCAGCATCTTGTAGAGGTAAGCCAGGATGTTCAGTCCATGAAGGCCAACTCGGTCTGCAGTGCATTCGAAACCCCGGTGCTCTTCCCTTGAGGCCTTCGTTGGGCTTCGGGGGGAAAGGATTCTAGAGCGTTACTCACCGAAATTTTCAGGCCGCTCAGACCTCCATTTCGATGTAGCTCGGCAAGCTCCGACCTCAGTATTGAAATCAAGTCGGTCGCCGGCTGTGCGGTATCTTCACTCAATGTGAGCGTGAGTAGCGTCAGAGGACTGAGCCCCAAGCGCTCACTCACTTGCTTGAGCTTGTCCAAGGTGATGCTCGACTTACCGAGCTCAAGCTTAGAAAGATAGGTACGGCTGGTGGTGTCAGCGAAGTCTCTCTGGGTGATATTTCGCTTGCTACGCAGTGCGCGAAGCACGCTGGCGAAAGAGGCTTTGAGCGTCATGCTTCAGTCTCGGCGGATTTGCTATCTCGATAGGAGGCTACGTATTCAGCTTTAAGCCTATCACGGCTGGAAAATGCTCACTCCCATGCGTATACCTTGAATGACGTCGCCATCGGTCTCCACAAGGCCGCTATTCGAGGACAACAATGTGAACGTAGGCGAGCTGATTGAAGAGCTGCGGAAGTACGATCCTGGCCTACCCATTCTGATTCCGCGATCTGATTGCTCCGCACTGGAAGACGCTGTTGCGTGTTACCAGGACGTCGTGCGTGAAGGGCGGATTATGGGCTACGAGTCGCTGAGCTGGTTTCCTGGGGAACCCGAAGATCCTCGTACTCAAAAGCACAGGGTGATCGTCATTGATACCTCTCGGCCTCTCCCAACGTGAGTGGAATGACCATGAAGTAAAAGCAGGTGGGGAAACTGCGGGGTGGGGTACCCACCGGCATTGCTTCGGTAGCAGTGTTCTGTAAATGCATCTGGAATCGGTCAGCCCATGGGGCACGCTCGACTAACATGGACGCTTCCCGCTGCGGTACAAGTGAAAGCATCTAGCGGCAGGTAGAAAAAAACCGCCATTTAGGCGGTTCAGGGTACTGCTCGGGGTCTCTGGCTCTTCCTGGCGGGCTTTCGGCGTGCCAGTGAAGAGTTCTTTTCCTCAGGGTGTAGGCGTTGGTGCCAGACACATACGCAGCAACCCTATCGGTAAAACGACTTCGTATCAACCTCGGCTAGGTCGTAGCTACCGAAAGGCCTGGGCGGCCCGTTCTCCGAAGGAGTACAAATGTGCTCCGATGCTTAATCAGGTGGACAAACCTTACATACTGGCTTGCCGAGCCTGGTGATCACGAACGTCTCGCCTTGCTGGACGAGCTTCATGATCCTACGCCAGCGGCGCCGAGCTTGGCTCTTGCTCATGACCAGCTCCATTCAATCCCCCAAAGAACAGTCGACTATCAAATTTCTAGTCTGCTTGCCGGCAAGCTTTCTGCAAAGCTCTGCCGCGTTTGAGCAAAGACGCAACGTCTCGCGTAATGTTCCCAAAATGGAGCATTAATGGCGGTTTGATGGGTTAATGTCCCCAAATGGGATCATTATGAATAGCGATGATCTGCCGGTTCTTTGAGAAAGCATCAGCTCACAGCTTGGTAGGTGAGCCTCCGGAAACAACGTAAGGTCATGATCATCCCTCTCGTGAACCTAGCGTATGTAACTCGTTTTTTGGAATGTAACGTCGTCACTGTTACATTCCCAAAAGTACGTTACAACGACCATTTCTAGGCAATCTGGCGCATGTGGGAGCATACAACCACGAGTACCTCGCCCGGATGTTCTGGCCACCGAGCTATTGTGAGGTGTAAAGGTAGGCTTCAGCAGTTCGAACTGCACACCTTCGGCAAGCGGAGCGCGCAGGCGCGAAGATGGAAGCCCAGCGGGCCATGACGCCACCGTAGGTGAGCGGCTTGGTTCACGACAGCTGTACCCGAGAGGGGCGCGCTCAGAGTGCAGAGTGGAAACGAGTCCGAGGATTTATGAGCCGAGATGTCCAAGAAACGCTTCACAGCAGTGCTGCTGATGGCGACCTCCATCTTCTTGAGGTTGCAAGGCGGAAGGCACTCTGGGCACTCGCTCACTTGATACCTGGCGATCCACGGGCTGAAGCTGTAATCCAAGTCCTGGACGACATTGAGCACCAAGAGCAATCCTCGCCCATCTACCGGCAGGCCCTGGACGCTGATGAGGTTTTAAATCTTGTACCCTCGGAGCCGCATCCTATTGGCATAGCCATAGTCCGAGATGAAAACATCCCCCAGCCGTGGCGGGAGCGATTCGAGTGCGCGAGCCGAGGTTCGACCCGAGTAGCTGAAGGCGCTTATCTGAGTGATTGGTTGAAATTTCTTTCAGAATGGCACCAGGAAATGACTCACCTTGAACGCCACAGCGCAGCCTGTGATCGATAGGGCGCCTTACCCCGATTCAATAAGGGGAGGCGGCCCATATTATCCGTATACCCTTACGGGGACAGGTCAGATTAGGCTGGTCTAGGCGTCGGATTTTGGCAAATTTTTGCGATGCAGCGGTGAGACGAAATCTTGATAGGCTTCGCGACTCTGCAGTACCTGATCGCGAATTTCCTCCGGATCGATAGCCATCCCACCTCGGGCCGTAGTGCGGAGCGTCTTGAGCTGATTGACAGCTTGAATGAACTCCCGCTCCTTGGCTTTCTCAGTTTCAGATCTGTTGTCCGGGAAAGCCCAGTTCCAGAGTCGATCAAGAATTTTCAGCATACTCATACCAATCACTTACCAGAAGAGGGCTTATGGCATAAGACCTAGGGTGGCTAAAGCCAGTTTGAGTCAGGGAACCGGGTAGTATCGAAGCGGTTGGGCTTATTCTCTCCGCAGCGCCCAGAGCGTTTCTTCGTCAGGTGCATGCATTGTGACTCTGATGAAAGGTATAGCGAGAAACCGTCGGCGTTCCGAGTTCGGTAGTTCAGACCAGTATCGTAGATTTCCAGAAGAATCTTTAACAGCAAAGCGATCTTGGAAGTAATGCTCGAGTGCTGTCAAGCGCTTTTGGCCGTCTATAAGTAGGTTGCTGTAAGGCTCATAGCTCCCATCAACAACCTGGTGCCAAGAATTTACTATATAAGTTCCCAGGTAACCCCCTCTCCACGCATCATTAATAAAGCGTTTTTTTTGCTCATTGCTCCAATCAGGCCTGCAATGCCATGCAACGATAGGGTGACCCATCGCAAAGCTACTGGCCCACGGGTAATCCGCCTGATAGATCAATTCAGATGCTGAATAGCTTTGGTGACTTCTATATAAATGGTCTATGTCATGCAGGTGCACAGTGGTATGCATCACATTGATCGGCATGGCTATCTGAAAGGCTGATCTGATTTCTGGATCTCGAGGATGAGAAGAGTTTTTAAATTGCACAGAAGTCACTTGTCGTTGAGTTAACGATGCGTTGATAGGGTTTCAAGAAGGCGTGACTTTAGCACAGAAAATCAGGAAAAAAAGGTGTCAATATTGGTTTCTTGGAAAGTGAGCCCGATTTCGCGTCATAAATAAACCATCAGTATAGTTTGGCATAAACCGCTAGTATATTTTTCGACGGTGTATGGATGTGCTGTGATCTGCTCGTTCTGAAGCTCTCATGAAATTTTTTTTCATACCCCCCCCCCTTGAAATGTTTTTTCAAAAACGGAGCTCTATTATTTTGTTAGCAAAAAAAAGCAGAGATCTCTTATTTTGCAGATTTTTGATGCCATTTTGAGATCATAAATTCTGCTGTTTTAGGTGGATGTTGATAGCTCAGGTCTGCATGCCACCCTTGCCTCGCCCCATTGCTCGCTACTTCACCTCACGCGCATGCGCGTGAGCGTGGCTTGCTTTTGAGCGCCGCAGGCGCATGGCTTTTTTTCAGCGCCGTAGGCGCTGGCTTGATTTTGACCTCAAACAAAAAAAGTGCCATTTTTTTAAAGAAAGTATGCGGAAAACATACCGTTAAATTGTTGGCTTTATAGTGCTTGGCGCATACCCGTAGAGGTTGCAAGCATTCGGGGGGTAGCTAATGATGGTAAAGGCAGCTTCGCTGTATTTGCTTCATACAGATGGTGTGCGGTGGAAAGTTTTTATCGTAGAGTCGGCGCGGGGTGAACCATTGCGGGTATGATCAATCCTCGAGTACCCAGCCCCCCCCGCAGCTCTCATTCACCGTTCAGTGGGTTTTCAATTACTTCTATAAAGGTATGCGTCTGGCATACCCATCTGTGTTTGCTAGGGTTTCAGGCCAGTCAGTGAGTATGCTGCTGACACACCCTTTGAAAATGTGTCTCTCGTGCCTTGACGGTTGGCTGTGCAAACATTTAGCTTTAATTGACGCCTAGGGAGGGGTGCTTTAGTGAAAGTGAATATTTGAGAGGGTTTTAATGATCGCGGCTGATAAATTGGCTAAAGAGTTTCTCGACGTGCATGAGACTGCAGACGTCCTTGGTGTGTCAAAAGAAACCTTGAGGTTTTGGCGGTATACTAATAAGCACGCGAAAGAAATTCCTGCGTTAAAGCATGTTTCTCGTCGTATTTATTACCGCACCCAAGATGTTGTGGCATTTTCCAAAATTATGTATTGCCCATCTGGTTGCTGACCGCTACCGAACCGCGAGCATGATGCTCATACAGGCCATGGCACGATGCTCTGGCTAGCAAGAAGCCCAGATCGATCTGGGTTTTTTTGTGCCTGGAGGGCGGGTTTGGTAGCCGATTTAATGATGGAAAAAATTTTAGAAAATATAAGATTTTTCGAGGAGGAGGCGCTTTGGGCTTACGAGAGCTGAGGAAAGCTTACGAGAGCTGAGCTTAATTTTTAGTGCCGGCTACCAAATGGCTACCAAGCTCTCAAAAAGACCAAAAATAATGAAGGATATAGAGGATGAGGGCAAACGCTAGAAGCTTGGTTGTACGTGGTCTACAGCCCTTTATGTAGGTGCAATGGCATGACATAAAAGGTGTTGACAGTCAGCAGATTTTAAGTCTGCTGTGTATACCAATTCCACCACACTCGCACGCTTGAAGGGGTCGCAACGACCAGCTCGCTTCTAAGCAGAAGGGCTTCGCAATCAAGCGCGCTTTATAACCCATTGTTATAGTTGAGTCAACTGCAGCGCCTATGATCAACAGGTAGAAGGGTGATCGAACCGGCAATTGACACCGTGCTGTCGTTACGCCACTGTTGCCCATCATTGGATCCAAGAGTGTAGCGTAATGACTCAGGGTCGAGTTGGCGAAGGTGTGGTGCGTCCGCGGTTATTCTGGCGGCTGTTGTTCGCGCAGGTGCTCGTGCTGGCTGCATTTCTTTACATCAGCCTGATCAGCCTGGGCGGTTATCTGTTGTTGCTGGGCTTCGATGCGGAGCACTCACAGCAGCAGCGTATGTTGGCCCTGGCCGGCGGTGGTATGATCATGTTGCTCAGCCTGTGGTTGCTGAAAGTGGCCATGCCGCGATGCATCAGCCCGACACTGGCCGAGCCGGAACGCTGACTGCCTGTAGTCGTTCAGCTGTCTACTGGCAGACACTCCGGGCTACGCTCATTTCCTCCCTCCTGCTGTGCCAGTGGAGTTTGCATGGTTTCAGCTGACTGCCTCGACGCTTCCGTCATGCCCGCCCATCGTTACGAACAGCTGGTTCAGTCGGTGGTGGATTATGCCATCTACATGCTCGACCCTTCTGGCCATGTGGTGTCGTGGAACGCAGGCGCGCAACGGATCAAGGGTTACCGTAGAGATGAAGTGATCGGTAAGCACTTTTCGTTGTTTTTCACGCCGCAGGACTGTGCGGATGGCCGCCCTGAGCGCCTGCTGTGTCAGGCGCTGGAGCAGGGTGTGGCGCAGGACGAAGGCTGGCGGGTGCGCAAGGACGGCACGCAGTTCTGGGCCTTGGCGGCACTGGATGTGATCCGTGATGAAAGTGGCCAGATCATTGGCCTGGCCAAGGTGACACGTGATATCACTGACCGTCGCGAGACGGCGCAGCAGCTCGACGCAGTGCGCGCCCAGCTGTTCCAGGCGCAGAAGCTTGAAGCCCTCGGCCAGTTGACCGGTGGTCTGGCGCACGACTTCAACAACATGTTGACCATTATCATCAGCTCGGCGCGCCTGGCGCTGGCCACCCAGGACCCGGCACGCACCCAGCGCATGTTGCAGCACATCCTCGATGCCAGCCAGCGTGGCACCGAACTGACCCAGCAATTGCTCAGTTTTGCCCGTCACCGCAAGTTCGATGTGGCCAGCGTTGCCCCGGCAGAGCTGGTTAACGCTACGCGTGGCCTGCTTGAACATGCATTGCCAAGCTCGATTGACTTGAAGGTGTTGCTGCAACCGGACCTGCCGTTGATCGAGGTGGATGCCGGGCAACTGCAGATGGTGTTGCTCAACCTGTTGTTCAATGCCCGTGATGCCATCGACGGGCATGGCCGCATCAGCCTGACTGTCGATGTGGTCGAGTTGTTCGGCGAAGTTGAAGGGCTGAAGGGCAGCTTCGTGCGCTTCGAGGTGGAAGACAGCGGCGAAGGCATACCCACAGAGATACTGCCGCGCATCTTCGAGCCGTTTTTCACCACCAAGCCTTTCGGCAAGGGTACCGGCCTGGGGCTCAGCCAGGTCTATGGGTTCGCCCGGCAAAGTGGCGGTGCCATTTGTGTCGACAGCGAGCCTGGCCGGGGAACTTGCATGCGACTGTACTTGCCAATGTATCAGGACCAGACGGATAGCCCACTCGACAGGTAGACAACATGGCACAGGCACTGAAGCGGCTGGTAACGGGGATCGACGGGCTCGACGCGTTGCTCAAGGGTGGCCTGATAGCTGGCGCCTCCTACATTATTCAGGGGCCGCCGGGGGCCGGTAAGACCATCCTCGCCAATCAGCTGGCCTGCGGCCACGTGCGTGGCGGTGGTCGCGTGCTGGTGGCCACTTTGCTGAGCGAGTCGCACGAACGCTTGTTCCAGTACCTGTCCACGCTGGACTTCTTCGACCCGGCGCTGGTCGGTGACAAAATCCAGTTCGTCAGCGCCTTTGATACCCTAGAGCAGGACGGGCTGGATGCGGTGGTGCGGTTGCTGCGCCAGGAAATTGCCCGGCAACAGGCCAGCCTGCTGATCGTCGACGGTGTGCTCAATGCCCGGGTACGTGCGGAAACCGCGCTGGACACCAAGAAGTTCGTCTCTGAGCTGCAGGGGCATGCTGCCTTCGCCGGTTGCACCGTACTGTTGCTGACCAGTGCCCGGCTCGACGAGGGCAGCCCGGAACACACCATGGTCGATGGCGTGATCGAACTGGGTGAGCAACTGGTCGGCAGCCGCGCCGTGCGCCATGTCCAATTGCGCAAGACCCGCGGCAGTGGTGCGTTGTCGGGGCGTCACGAATGCCTTATCGATGAGTCCGGCATGCAGGTCTATCCTCGCCTGGAAGCGTTGTTCAGCCACCCCAGCCAATTGGGCAGTGGCACCTTGGCGCGTATCAGCAGCGGCGTACCAACCTTCGATGAAATGCTTGGCGGTGGCTTGGCCACCGGGTCAGTCAGCCTGTTGATGGGGCCTTCGGGGATTGGCAAGACATCATTGGGCCTGGCCTTTCTGGGTGCCAGCACCCCGCAGGCACCGGGGTTGCATTTCGGTTTTTACGAAACACCCGAACGCCTGCGCAGCAAGGCCGCTTCGCTCGGTTACGATTTTGCCGCGATGGAGAAGGGCGGTAGCTTGCAGCTGTGCTGGCAGCCGACCACCGAGGGCTTGCTGGACCAGGTTGGCGCGCGATTACTGGAGCGTGTAGCGGCGCAGGGCAGCAAGCGCGTGGTGATCGACAGCCTTGGCGCATTCAGCCGCCTGGCTATTGACCCGACGCGGCTAAATGCGTTTTTCCGCGCGCTGGCGGGTGAGTTGCGCGCGCGCGATGTCAGCGTGATGCTGACCTGGGAGATGCGCGACATTTTCGGCGCGGAAATCAGCGCCCCCGCGCCGGACCTGTCGAGTATCGTCGACAACCTTATGCTGATGCGCTTTGTCGAACTGGACTCGCAACTACGGCGCATGCTGTCGGTCCTCAAGGTGCGTGACAGTCACCATGACCCGGCCTTGCACGAGCTGCTGATCGGGCCGCAAGGCATTACCTTGCGCAAGGCGTTCGAAGGTGCCTGCGGTGTGCTTTCGGGAACGCCGACGCCGCAGGAGAGCGGGTGACGGACGAGCCGATGAACACCATCCTGATTGTCGATGACGAATACCTGATCGCCGATATCCTCGGGTTTGCCCTGGAGGACGAAGGTTTCCTGGTGGAAAAGGCGAGCAATGGCTGCAAAGCACTGGAGGCGTTGAAGGAAAAACGCGTGCAGCTGGTGATTACCGACTACATGATGCCGCTACTCAACGGTGAGGAGTTGGCGCGTGCCATCCGCGAGGACCCGGCGTTAAGCGAGTTGCCGGTCATCCTCATGAGCGGCGCACAGGCCAGCCAAGGATGCCCGGCTCTGTTTGCCGCAATATTCGACAAACCGTTCGACATGGATGAGATGATCGCCACGGTGCATCAGTTAATAGGCACCTGAGGCTGGCGGTCGAGCGCATCCATGCCCCTCGGGTGACGCTCAGTGTGTGTCTTCGTGTTTCTCCGGAGCCGGGCTGCCGGCCTGGATGCGTTTGAAAATCTCTTCTCGATGGACCTGAACATCTTTCGGTGCATCGATACCGATCCTCACCTGCATCCCTTTGACGCCCAGAATGGTGACTTTGATGTCATCGTTGATGACGATGCTTTCGCCAACCTTACGGGTGAGTATCAGCATGTAGTTCTCCTTGGTGATGTATAAGTCCGCTGGGCTAGTTGCCGCGGCGGCGGGAGCTTGTCCCTCTTCCTTCTCATTAAAGACGCTTTCGGCGGATAGTAATTCCCCGACAGACAAATTCTGTTGCGTGTCTTCAGTTGCAGGTGCCAAAGCAAACCGTCAACGGTTTGTCGGCCAAGGTGCTCGCTGGCAAGAATAGGGGGGTTGGCGGCTAATGGGAAATTTCTTCGCATCATGGGCTGAATAGACAAGCTCAATGGTCCTCCTGTTCCTCAAGTGCCTGAAGAAACAACAGCAAGGCCACTTCCTCCGGGTCCAGGCCTTTGCGCACACGGTTTTTCGGCAAATTGGCCAGGCGCCCCAAGGCATAGTGCTCCAGAACTGCCGGGTGGATGTAGCAGCGCCGGCACACTGCCGGCGTATTGCCCAGGCGCGTGGCTACCTGGCGGACTATTGCGGCGACCTGGCGTTTGGCTTCACTCTCCGGCTCCCAGGCCAAGGGCTTTAGCAGGTTCAATGCCAGGCTGCTGCCGGCCCAGGTGCGATAGTCCTTGGCAGTAAAGTCGGCACCGGTCAACTGCTGCAGAAACTGATTGACCTCGCTGGAGCCGACACTATGGCGCTGGCCATCTTCATCCAGGTACTGAAACAGTGCCTGCCCAGGCAGTTCCATGCAGCGTTTGAGTAGGTTGGCCAAGCGCCGGTCGTTGAGGGTGACGTTGTGTTCGACGCCGCGCTTGCCGCGGAACTGGAAGCGGATAGTGCTGCCTTTGACCTGCACATGGCGATTGCGCAGGGTGGTCAATCCGTACGACCGGTTATCGCGCAGGTAGCGCTGGTTGCCGATGCGGATCAGGGTGTGGTCCAGCAGGCTCACCACCAGCGCCATGACTTTTTCCCGGTCCAGCCCTGGCCGCGCCAAGTGGGCTTCCAGCTGTGTGCGCAGCTTTGGCAGGGCTTGGGCGAACGCAAGCATGCGCCCGTATTTGTGCTGGTCGCGCAGTTCGCGCCACTGTGCGTGGTAGCGGTACTGCTTGCGGCCACGGGCATCGCGGCCGGTGGCTTGCAGGTGGCCTTGCGGATCGGCGCAGATCCACACATCCGTGTAGGCCGGGGGGATCACCAATGCGGCGATGCGCGCAAGGGTTTCGCTGTCGCGTACCCGTTGGCCATCGGCATCCAGGTAGATGAAACGGTCGCGCCAGCGCCGACGGGTCAGGCCCGGCTGACTGTCGTCAACGTAGTGCAGGGTGCGCGGCAGGGGGCAGTCAAGCATGGGCGGCGGGCCTCGATCAGGTCACTGATCAATGGACAATACGCGCGCTGAGGATGCTCAACCCAAAAGGGCCACCGACTTGATCTGGGCGAACAGTATCTGCCCTGTGTGCAAGCCGAGCTGGTCTGCCGAGAAGCGGGTGATGCGTGCAAGCAGGGCATTGCCGCCAGCATCCAGGCTGACCAGCACATGCGCCGGGTTGGCCGCCGGGCAGCTCTCGCGCACACGCACCGGCAGGCGGTTGAGGATGCTCGATGCGCTATCCGCCGCCAGTGCCAGGCTGACATCCCGGGCCTGCACCTTGACGCGCAGGGTGCTGCCCATCACCTGCGCCGCGTGGGTGATGCGCAGCAGCGGCCCGCTGCTGCCGGGCAGGCGCAGGTCCAGCAGGCCGTAATGCGGGTCGTGCCCAACCACCCTACCTTCGAACACGACGCCGGCGTCGTCGCCCTGGGCCAGCGACAGGTCAAGGCGAGCCAGGGTTTCGCCGATCGGGCCGCTGGCGATCGCCCGGCCTTGTTCCAGCAACACCAGGTGGTCGGCCAGCCGCGCGACTTCATCCTGGGCGTGGCTGACATATATCAGAGGGATATCCAGTTCGTCGTGCAGGCGCTCCAGGAAGGGCAGTATCTCGCGCTTGCGCGGGCCGTCGAGGGCTGCCAGCGGCTCGTCCATCAACAACAGCCGCGGGCTGCTGAGCAGGGCGCGGGCAATACCCACCCGCTGCGCCTCGCCACCCGACAGGGTTGCCGGGCGGCGGTCCAGCAAGTGGCCGATACCCAGCAGTTGGCACGCCTGGTCGAGGCTGACCTTGCGTTCAGCGGGCGCTACCCGGCGCCAGCCAAACGTCAGGTTGCCGCGCACCGACAGGTGCGGGAACAGGCTGGCTTCCTGGAACACGTAGCCCACCGGGCGCAGGTGCGGCGCCTGGAAGTAGCCTCGGGTGCTGTCTTCCCAGACTTCGCCGTTGACTTCGATATAGGCGCTGGCGGCCCGTTCCAGCCCGGCCAGGCAGCGCAGGCAGCTGGTCTTGCCGGAGCCAGAGTGGCCGAACAGCGCGCTGATGCCGCGCCCGGGCAGGTGCAGGTTGACGTCCAGGGTAAAGTCGTCGCGTGCCAGTTTCAGGTGCGCCACAATCGATGCGGTCATTTCAGCTCCAGCCAGCTTTGCCGCGGCGTCCAGCGTACAGCAGGAGCAGCACCAGGAAAGAGAACACCAGCATGGCACCGGCCAGCCAGTGGGCCTGCGAATACTCCATGGCTTCGACGTGATCGAAAATCTGCACCGAAACCACGCGAGTCTTGTCGGGGATGTTGCCGCCGATCATCAGTACGACGCCAAACTCGCCCACCGTGTGGGCAAAGCCGAGGATGCTGGCAGTGACGAAGCCAGGGCGGGCCAGCGGCAGCACCACATGAACGAAGGTATCCCATGGGCTGGCTCGCAGAGTAGCGGCGACTTCCAGGGGGCGCTGGCCGATCGCGCCAAAGGCATTCTGCAGGGGTTGCACCACGAACGGCATGGAGTACACCGTCGAGCCAATCACCAGGCCTGTGAAGCTGAACACCACACTGCCCAGGCCTAGCGCCTGGGTGGCCTGACCAAGCCAGCCGTGCGGGCCAAGGGCGATCAACAGGTAAAAACCGATCACCGTCGGTGGCAGTACCAGCGGCAGTGCCACCACCGCACCCACCGGCCCGCGCAGCCAAGAGCGCGTGCGCGCGAGCCACCAGGCGACGGGTGTGCCGATGATCAGCAGGATCAGGGTGGTCAGGCTGGCCAGTTTTACGGTCAGCCAGATGGCGCCCAGGTCACTGGCATCGAGTGGCATCAGCGTTCATAACCATAGGATTTGATCACCGCTGCGGCTTTCGGGCCTTTGAGGTATTCGACCAGTGCCTTGGCGGCCGCATTGTCCTTGCCTTTGTTGAGGATGACGGCGTCCTGGCGGATCGGGTCGTGCAGGTTGGACGGCACGATCCATGCCGAGCCATGGGTTACCTTGCCGTCCTTGTAGATCTGCGAAAGGGCGACGAAGCCCAGCTCGGCGTTGCCGGTGGAGACGAACTGGAAGGCCTGGGTGATGTTCAGGCCTTCGACGATCTTGCCTTTGGTGGCCTCGGTGAGCTTCAGCCCGTCCAGTACCTGGGTGGCGGCCAGGCCGTAAGGTGCCGCTTTCGGGTTGGCGATGGACAGGTGTTTGTATTCGTTCTTTTTCAGCACTTCACCCTTGGCATCTACGTAGCCTTCCTTCGCAGACCACAAGGCCAGGGTGCCGATGGCGTAGGTAAAGCGTGAGCCAGGTACGGTTTCCCTTTCTGCTTCCAGCTTCTTGGGGGTGGAGTCGTCAGCGGCGAGGAACACTTCGAACGGTGCACCGTTCTTGATCTGCGCGTAGAACTGCCCGGTGGCGCCGTAGGCCGCGATCAGTTTGTGGCCGGTGTCTTTCTCGAAGTCCTTGGCGATGGCCTGGACAGGGGCTGTGAAGTTGGCTGCGACCGCGACCTGGACTTCGTCGGCCCAGGCAGTGTTGAAGGCGAACAGGCTGGCCAGGGCAGTGACGGCCAACTGGGGCGAGCGGATACGCATGAAGACAGCTCCTTGAGATTATCGTTATAGCCTTAACTATATAGCGATAAACCATTGGCCGTGAAGAGGCCATGCCTGCCTGTCAGAATGCCTGGTGACCGATCACTGCCAATGCCTTACCGGCAATCTCCCGGGTCAGCTCACCCGCCGGCATGTGCCGGCCTAGCCGTAACGCCTGCCCCGACCACAGATTGCTGAAATCACTCTTACCCTGCGGATCGGTGATCGCCCGTAAAGGCATCAATGCCCCGCCCGCCAGCGGGAAGCGCGGTGCAAGCTCGCTCATCGGCCCCAGCTCGCGCATGAGGCGATTGTTGATGCCGCGCGCCGGGCGGCCGGTGAACAGGTTGGTCAGGGCGGTGTCGCTGGCAGGCGCGCTGTCCAGCGCCTGGCGATGCGCTGGCGACACCTTGGCCTCGGGGCAGAACAGGTAAGCCGTGCCGATCTGCACTGCCGAGGCACCCAGGGCCAGTGCCGCCAACAGCCCGCGGTGGTCGCCGATACCACCGGCGGCAATCACCGGCACGCCGACGGCATCGGCCACCTGCGGTACGAGCGCGAAGGTGCCTATCTGGCTGGTGATGTCATCGCTGAGGAACATGCCGCGATGGCCACCGGCTTCATACCCCATGGCGATGATCGCATCGCAGCCATTGCGCTCCAGCCAGGCCGCTTCTTCCACGGTCGTGGCGCTGGACAGTACCTTGGCACCGCTGGCCTTTACCCGCTGCAGCAGTTCGGCCTGCGGCAGGCCGAAATGGAAGCTCACCACCTCCGGGCGCAACGCTTCGACCAGCAGGCAGCTCTGCTCGTCGAAAGGCGCACGGTTGGACACCGGCGTGGGCGCCGTGAAATCGGCGCCCACTTCGCTGTAATAAGGCTCAAGTGCCTGCTTCCAGCGCGCATCGCGCTCGGCATCGGGCGCTGGCGGCTGGTGGCAAAAGAAGTTCAGGTTCAGCGGGCGCCCCGGGCAGCCGGCGCGGAATGCAGCGATCTCGGCGCGCACCTGTTCGCCGCTGAGCATGGCGCAGGGCAGGGCGCCCAGCCCACCTGCCTGGCCCACAGCGATGGCCATGGCCGAGCCGGTCGCCCCCGCCATGGGTGCCTGCAGAATGGGCAGCTCGATGCCCAGCAGGTTGAGGATACGGCGGTCGGGCCAATGGCTCATGCGATTCTCCTTGCGTGGGGCGAGCGCTGCGGCGGGGGCTTGCGGCGAGTCTTACAGGGCCTTGCTGACCTGGATGTCGCTGATTTTCTCGGCGTCTTCGCCGTGGATCTTGCGCAGGGCCTCGAGGGCTTGCTCTTGCGAGGCATCGGGCATCAGCGCGAAATCCCAGCGACGCTGGCCGTCGAGCTTGTATTTGATGACGTACTTGATGGTCCGGGTCATGGTGGCCTTATCTGAGTTTCGACGACGAACGACGGATGATCTTGATCTTGTGGGTCAGCGTTGGCTTGCGGGTGACCGAGATCGGGCGAGTGGTGACGGTATCGATGGTGATGTTCCAGAAGCCGGTGCTGGGTACGGTGATCTTCGCCGGAAACTTCTCGAAATGGCCGCCGTGGTAGGTATGACGGCCGCCGTTCTTGAAGCTGCGGAAGTTGGCGTCGTTCATCAGGCGGATATTGCAGCGCTGGGAGCACTCGATGACGACAATATCGTCCTCGTTGAGGTGCTCGCGCTGGTGTACGAATTTCATGTGATGCTCCGCAAGGTTTGGATCTGCAAAAGCAAAAGATACCACGATGTGCCGTTACACTGCCGCGTTGATCGCCGGGCGTAGATAATTCTGCCAAAGCAGGGAGCAAAACCGCCTGGATGTGGTCGAAGCGAATTCTTGAAGGCAGAGGTGCAGCAAATGAAGTGGATGGTGGCGGCGTTGTCGGTTGCGCTCGGTGGCTGCGTGAGCGTCGCGGAGCTGGAGCAATCGCGTGAAACGATGGATGTGATCTCTGGCAAGAGCCCACGCGCCTATGCCGACTGCGTAAAGGAGAAGCTTGCCGATACGCGTGACCCGCTGACCGAAGAGCAGCGTGGCGACGGCCTGCGGCTGATCGTACCGCAGAAAATCACCTCAGGTGCCGGCCCGGCGGCGCTGGTGGATATCGACAAGCGCGGCAGCGGCAGCAGCATCAAACTGCACGAGCGGCTGAATAACTTCCCGCTGCGCCTTGGCGATGTGCGCACTGCCGCAACGCAGTGCATCTCCGGAAGTTGATCTGAAGCAACGGGTCCTCCTTTCTCTGCTTATATGTTTTAAGCCTAAACATATAACAAAAGAAAAGGAGATTCGTGATGACACCGTTGAGACGCGTGATGATCGGCAGCTTGCTGATCCTGGCCTGGCCCGCGGCACATGCCGCCGACGGTCAGAAGGTCTTCACCCAGGGGGGGGCCAACCCCGCCGCCATGGCCTGCCTGGGTTGCCACGGCCCGGACGGCAATGGCATTGCGGCTGCCGGCTTTCCACGTTTGGCCGGGCTACCGGCCGGTTATCTTGCCAAGCAGTTGCAGGACTGGCGCAACGGCAGCCGCAAGCAGCCAGTGATGGAACCTTTGGCCAAGGCCCTGAGCGACGACGAAATCAAGGCCGTCAGTACCTACCTGGCCAGCCTGCCGGCAGTGCCCGCTGGCGACCTGCACCGCCAGCAGATTGCCGATGACCCGACTACCCGCATGGCCCTGTACGGCGACTGGAGCCGGCAGATTCCTGGTTGCGTGCAATGCCACGGGCCGGGTGGCGGCGGGGTGGGCGAACACTTCCCGCCCTTGGCCGGCCAACCCGCCAGTTACCTGGTGGCACAGCTCAATGCCTGGCGCGACGGCAGCCGCAGCAATGACCCCAACCAGCTGATGGTCGGCGTGGCCAAGGCCATGACCGATGAGGAGATCAAGGCCGTTGCCGAGTTCTTCGCCCGCCCCGCCAGCCAGGAGGTCACGCCATGAAAACCCTGATTCCCGCCTTGTTGCTGCTGGCCGTGGGCAGCGCCCAGGCCACGCCGATCGCCATGGAAGACCAGTCGCAGTTGAAGGTTCCCGGTGTGCAGGCTGCACCGCAGTTCGTGCCGCCCGCTGAGCGTGAGTTGCCCGATAATGCCTTTGGCAAGATGGTGCGTGAAGGCCATGCCTTGTTCGTCGACACCCGCCGATTGATGCCCGAGGCGGTGGGCAACGGCATGAACTGCAGTAACTGCCACCTCGATCAGGGGCGGTTGGCGCATTCGGCGCCGTTGTGGGGTGCCTACCCGATGTACCCGGCCTATCGCAAGAAGAATGACAAGGTCAACACCTTCGCCGAGCGTATCCAAGGGTGTTTTCAGTTCAGCATGAACGGCAAGCCGCCGGCCGCTGACAGCCCGCAGATGACGGCATTGGCGGTGTATTCATACTGGCTGTCGACCAAGGCGCCGACCGGTGTGGAGATTGCCGGACGTGGTTATCCGGAGGTGGCACAACCCAAGGGCGGTTATGACTTCAAGCGCGGCCAGCAGGTTTACCGTGAACAATGCGCGATTTGCCATGGCGATAACGGTGAAGGGCAAAAGGTCGCAGGCGAGTACGTAATGCCGCCGCTTTGGGGCAAGGACTCCTACAACTGGGGGGCCGGCATGCACCGCATCAATACCGCGGCGTCGTTCATCAAGTACAACATGCCGCTTGGCAAGCCGGGCAGCCTCAGCGATCAGCAGGCCTGGGATGTGGCGGCGTGGATCAACCGCCACGAGCGGCCACAGGACCCGCGGTTGGTAGAGGGATCCATCGAGAAGACGCGGGTGAAGTTTCATGCCAATGATGGGGTTAACCTGTATGGTCAGCAGGTTGATGGGGTGCTGATCGGACAAGGGACGGGTAGCTGAGGTAAACCGGTGGCGGCCTCTTGGCGCGTGAGCCCGTCGAAGAGGCCGCCACCGTCACGCTGATTTCCCTGTCATCCAACGGTCATGTATGACAGCAATATTTACGATCCCCCGGAACTATCTACACTGGGATATCTCTATGATGGCAACGGTCGTTATCGGGGGCATTGTAAGGTGACTGCCGCCTGATTAGACTGCGCCGAATTCCACAGGCCTAGCCTTTTGTAAGGACGTATATGATCAAAAAATGCTTGTTCCCGGCAGCCGGCTACGGCACGCGCTTCTTGCCTGCTACCAAAGCCATGCCCAAGGAAATGCTGCCGGTGGTCAACAAGCCACTGATCCAGTATGGCGTTGAAGAAGCATTGGATGCGGGTCTGAACGAGATCTCCATCGTTACCGGGCGCGGCAAGCGCGCCCTGGAAGACCACTTCGACATCAGCTACGAGCTGGAAAACCAGATCAAAGGCACCGACAAGGAAAAATACCTGGTCGGTATTCGTCGTCTGCTCGACGAGTGCTCGTTCTCGTACACGCGCCAGACCGAAATGAAGGGCCTCGGCCACGCCATTCTCACTGGCCGCCCACTGATCGGCGACGAGCCGTTCGCGGTGGTGCTGGCGGACGACCTGTGCGTCAACCCGGAAGGTGACGGCGTACTGACTCAGATGGTCAAGCTGTACAAACAGTACCGCTGCTCGATCGTCGCCATCCAGGAAGTCGACCCGCAGGAAACCAACAAGTATGGTGTGATCGCCGGTGAGATGATCCGCGACGACATCTTCCGTGTGACCAACATGGTCGAAAAACCGGCCCCGGAAGACGCGCCTTCGAACCTGGCGATCATCGGCCGTTACATCCTGACCCCGGATATCTTCGACATCATCGCCAACACCAAGCCAGGCAAAGGCGGTGAAATCCAGATCACCGATGCCCTGCTGCAGCAGGCGAAGGATGGCTGCGTGATTGCCTATAAGTTCAAGGGCAAGCGTTTCGACTGCGGTGGCGCCGAAGGCTACATCGACGCGACCAACTTCTGCTTCGAGAACTACTACAAGACTGGCAAGGCTTACTGATAAGCCCTGCTGGCCTCAAAGCCATCCTTCGGG